>NZ_JBVJDS010000002.1:0-101679 GCF_055582185.1 Streptomyces sp. NPDC042201
ACCGACATCCCGGTCTACTTCTGCGACCCCGCCAGCCCATGGCAACGCGGCTCCAACGAAAACACCAACGGCCTGCTCCGCCAGTACTTCCCCAAGGGCACCGACCTGGCCACCCACACCCGCGAACTCCTCGACACCGTCGCCGCGCAACTCAACAACCGCCCACGCAAAACGCTCGGCTGGGAAACCCCAGCCGAGCGCCTGCAAAAACTACTCGCGGCCCGATCAGACCAACCACGTGTTGCAACAACCCCTAGAAACCGCCGATGTCCACGGGGCCCTGCGTATGTGTGGCGCTACTCGGCGGGAACGGCCTCGGCGAGGACAGCCTCGGCGTCGAGCGTCGTGCCCACCGCCTGGATCACTGAGGCGATCTTGAAGGCTTCCTGGATCGTCTCGCGGTCCACGCCCGCCTTACGGAGCACCTGCTCGTGCGAGTCGAGGCACTGGCCGCAGCCGTTGACGGCGGAGACGGCGAGCGACCACAGCTCGAAGTCGACCTTCTCCACGCCCGGGTTCCCGATGACGTTCATCCGCAGTCCGGCGCGCAGCGTCCCGTACTCGGGGTCGGACAGCAGATGCCGGGTCCGGTAGAAGACGTTGTTCATCGCCATGATCGCGGCGGCGGACTTGGCGGCGGTGTACGCCTCGGCGCTCAGGTTCGCCCTGGCCTCCGGCTCCAGCTCGCGCAGCACCTTCGCCGAGCGGGAGGCGATGGCGCAGGCCAGCACCGTGCCCCAGAGCTGCTGCCCCGGCAGCTCACTGTTGCCGATGACCGAGCCGAGGTTCAGCCGCAGATCCTTGGCGTAGTCCGGCAGGGCCGACTTCAGTTCGTCGAGTGCCATCGCCGGATCACTCGCCCGACAGGAGCTTGACCGGGTCGAGAGTCGTCTCGCCCTTGGTCCAGTTGCACGGGCACAGCTCGTCGGTCTGCAGCGCGTCCAGCACCCGCAGGACCTCCTTGGGGTTACGGCCCACGGAACCGGCGGTCACCATCGTGAACTGGATCTCGTTGTTCGGGTCGACGATGAAGACCGCGCGCTGCGCGAAGCCGTCCTCGCCCTCGATGCCCAGGTCACGCATCAGCTCGTGCTTGGAGTCGGCCAGCATCGGGAAGGGCAGGTCGCGCAGGTCGGGGTGGTCCTTGCGCCAGGCGTGGTGCACGAACTCGGAGTCGCCGGAGAAGCCGAGGATCTGGGCGTCACGGTCGGCGAAGTCCTCGTTCAGCCGGCCGAAGGCCGCGATCTCCGTCGGGCACACGAAGGTGAAGTCCTTGGGCCACGCGAAGACGACCTTCCACTTGCCCTCGTAGGTCTTGTGGTTGATCTCCTCGAACTCCTTGCCGCTCTCCAGCGAGACACAGGCGGTCAGTTCGAACGAGGGGAACTTGTCACCAACGGTGAGCACACGCACTCCTTGCGAGGGGAGGAAGTACCTTTTGGGGGCTTCCGGGGGGTGAGACGCATCACTGATGGTGGCACAGAGAACATTGATCATAGAAATAGCTAGACTCGGCTGTCGTGATCGGAGGTACCTATCAGTGGCGTCGACACCAGCCGTGCACCACGTCAGACAGCCCGGCCAGCGGGGCAAACAGCCCAGCCTGTCCCAGCTGCGCGCCTTCATGGCCGTGGCCGAGCATCTGCACTTCCGGGACGCGGCCGCCGCGATCGGGATGAGCCAGCCCGCGCTCTCCGGCGCCGTCTCGGCGCTGGAGGAAGTACTCGGCGTGCAGCTCGTGGAGCGTACGACCCGGAAGGTGCTGCTCTCCCCGGCCGGTGAACGGCTCACGGTCCGGGCGAAGGCCGTGCTGGACGCGGTCGGCGCGCTGCTGGACGAGGCCGAGGCGGTACGGGCCCCCTTCACCGGAGTCCTCAGGCTCGGGGTGATCCCGACGGTGGCGCCGTATCTGCTGCCGACCGTGCTCCGGCTGGTACACGAGCGCTATCCGGAGCTGGATCTCCAGGTGCACGAGGAGCAGACGTCCTCCCTGTTGGAGGGGCTGGCGGCGGGCCGGCTGGATCTGCTGCTCCTCGCCGTGCCGCTCGGCCGGCCGGGGATCACCGAACTGCCGCTGTTCGAAGAGGACTTCGTACTGGTCGCGCCGGACGGCCACGAGCTGGGCGGGCGGCGGGACCTGCCGCGCGAGGCGCTGCGGGAACTGCCGCTGCTGCTGCTCGACGAGGGGCACTGTCTGCGCGACCAGGCGCTGGACATCTGCCGGGAGGCGGGCCGGGCCGGCGGTGTGCCCGTGACGACCACCGCGGCGGGGTTGTCCACGCTGGTCCAGCTGGTCGCCGGCGGTCTGGGGGTCACGCTGCTGCCGCGTACGGCGGTGCAGGTCGAGACCGGACGCAACGACCAGCCGTCGACGGGGTACTTCGCGGACCCCGCGCCGTCCCGCAGGATCGCGCTGGCGATGCGTACGGGAGCGGCGCGGGGCGGCGAGTTCGAGGCGTTCGCGGACGCCCTGCGGGAGGCGCTGAGGGCACTTCCGGTACGAGTGCTCCCCGCCAGGGCGTCCACGCCCGTCCAGGTCCCGTCCCGCGAAGATCCGCCGGACAGGACCTGGCTCTGAGCGCCGGTCAGGCGGCCTTCTGGCGTCGCTCCAGGGCCTTGGCGGCGCGGCGCCGCTCAGAGGCGGTGGCGTCGATGGAACCGGCGCCACCGCCCGGCGCCCGGCCCCAGGCGGCGATCTTCCGCGCGGTCCGGGCCAGCCGGGCGTCCCCGGGCTTCACCGCGATCTCGAAGTGGCCTTCCTTCGGGACCTTCTCGTCGCCGCCCCAGCGGACGACGCCCTCGCAGTCGGCGAGGATGTCCCGGATGACGGTCAGCTCGTTCGGGAAGAATCCGCCCTTGGCGCCAACGGGATACATACCGGGCCGGATCGCGACCGCCGTTCCCGAGCGGTAGTTGCTCTCGTAGGGCTCCGTGATCTTCTGGCTGGTGGTGGTGTGGCCGGTCACCTCGCCCTTGTCGAGCGTGGTGATCTCGTAGTGGAACCGCCGGAGCACATGCAGGAGCACCGTGGCGACGTCACCGTCCAGGACTGGGACGGTCAGGGAGCCGGCCCCTTCGACGCGGTGCGACGCCGGTCTTTCGACGACCGGCCAGCCGTTGTCGGTGACGGCCGCGGCGGACTCGGGCGACTCGGCGCTTTCGGCGGCGGTGGCGAGGCCGCTCATGCCGCTCGCCCACAAGGTCGCGCCACCGGCGACGCCCAGTCCCGTGACGAGCACGCGGCGGCGGTCGACGGGGGGAGCCGGGGATACGGGGTCAGTCATGGACAAGCTCCTTCTTATGCTTGACGGCTGCACGGAGGGCCATGGCGGCGCAGACAACGGCGGCTGCCGCGCACACGAAGAGCACCGGGCCGATCCAGGACGGCACGAGATCGACGGACGTTCCGTCGTTCCACCCGCAGACCGTGGACGGGGGGAAAAGGTCCTGTGTTATCGAATCCGGCCGGTTCGACGGTCCTTTTCCGGACTCCACCCCGCAGATTTTCGCCGCTTGCGTGAAACCGGCGAAAGCCCCCATGAGATAGACGGGAACAGCGACGCTGATGCTGAGCGCCAAGCCCTTCACCCAGGTCGAGGGCTCCGCGCGGCCGCGGCGGGCTGCGGGGGCGTTGCTCATGCGGAGTCGCCCAGGCTCTCTTTCTGACGGGCGAGATAGCGTGCCTTCATCCGGGATTCCTGACTGGCGCGGTCCTTCAGGGTGTCGGCGAATCCCTGGCAGAATTCGGTGAGCTTGTCCGAGGGCAGCATCCACGGCATGAGTACGGAGCCGTTGCCGCCCGCGTTCTTGCTGATGAGGTACTCGCGCCCCAGCGCGATGGTGGGGTCGATTTCCATGGTCAGCATATAGCGCGTCAAGTTGGTCGCCGTTCCCGTGGACCCACTGAAACGCTTGGTGTAGTAGTCCTGGAAGCGCCGCACGCCGCCGCTGCCCGCGTAGTGATCGCGTACCGCCGCGACGATGTTCTTGCCGCTGCGGACCTGCTCGGCGATCAGATAGCCGTCCGCGTCCTCCACCAGGTCGTTGAACCCGAATGTGGAGTCCACGCCGATCTTTCCGAGCCGGTCCTGACAGTAGGTGTATCCGTTCGGATAGCTGCTGTTGTCGCGCCGCCACTCCCCGTAGAAAGTGAAGAGGTCGCCTGCCCAGCCGCCCACATCTCCCGCACCGCCCCGGTCGCTGCTGGAGGGCTGCTCCTTGACGTAATGGGCGTTGGCGGTCGCCATCAAGTGCTCGGCGCCGATGAGGTGTCCCGTGAAGGGATCCGTGAATTCGTCATAGACGAACGCGCCGTGCTCGTTGGCGTAGGAGATGAAGCCTTCGTCCGGGTCGCCGATGAGTGCCCACCACGAGAGGTCTCCGTACTCGCGGTGCCGGACGTACTCCATGACGAGCTGGTCCGGGTCGCCCTTCCCGTAGTCGATGGCCAGCCCGTGCAGCATCTCGATGTAGGAAATGAACGGGCCGGCGGGTGAGGCCTGCTTGTTCACGCTGTTCTGGCCCTCGTCGGTGCCGGGCCTGTGGGCGTCCTTGTCGAGGTCGTAGGGGCCGTCGGCCGACGGGATATTGCTGATTTCCTTGATCTGTGTGAAGGACCAGTTCGTCGGCATGGGGAAGCCCAGGTTCCCGGAGAACCCCCAGGACATTCCGGAGATGAAGGAATACCGGGCATAGGTCTCCTTCGTGACCTTCGAGCACACGTTCCGCGATCCGTAGACGCCGTGTATGTAGCGCTTCCCCTTGCTGCTCAGCGCGGCCGACACGCCATGGAAATAGGGGATGATATTGGATGCTATCTCTTCGCTGGTCGCGTCGTAGTCCACCGCGAAATATATGACGGTGGAGCGGTTGAAGCCGTAGAAGGAGGCACGCTCGTGCGCCAGCAGCCCGTGCTGATAGCCCTTCGGGTAATCGAAGTCCGAGAGGAGACGTCCGTTGTCCTGGAAGATGGGGAATACGTTCAGACCGGCCTTGAAGATATTGTCCAGCTCACCGGGCTTGATGTACTTGTCTATGCTGTTCGGCGGCTGGTAGAGATAGCGTCCGACATAACGGTGACCCCCGGCGTAGAGATCACTGCCGATGGCGGGGGTGATGGTGAACCGGGTGTCGCACCCGGGGACCACGCGGTCCGGGTCACCCGTCGACACCAGCAGCTGAGCCCAGGTCGCGAAGTCGCCGCGTTCCGACACCGCCAGGCTCGAGAACTTCTGGAACTCTTTGACAAATGTGTGAAGGGAGGAGTCGAACGTGCTCTTGAAGGACGTGATGTAGCTCGTGGAACCGGTGTAGACAGGCTCGTTGAAGACGCAGGCGGCGGAGAAGATCTGGACGAAGACGCCGGAGTCTCCCTCGGCCACGGTGTGGTTCTTCAGGCCCGCCTTGGTCCCTTCTCCGAAGTTTCCGGTGACCTGGTCCTCGGGGATGCCGAGCTCGTACTGGATGGCCTTCATGAGCGCGGTCTGGACGTCCCGCGAATAGATGCCGTCGCAGGGGCCCACATAGAACGTCGACTTGCCGAAGTATCTGCCGTTGAGCCAGCGCTGGATCTCCCGGACCTTTTCCGAGCCGCTCGTCAGGAGGACATAGGCGTCCATGGAGAGCAGGGCCTTGAAGACCTTGGGCTGGACCAAGCCGTTCGTGTCGTCGAGGCCGGCATTGCGCTTGAGCGAGGCGACCGACATCATCACGTCGATGTTGTACGTCCCCTCGCCGTCACCGCCCCAGTAGCCTTTGCAGAACAGGGCGTGCTGGACGATCTTCCTGATGTTGGCATTCGGCTCGTCGAAGCCGATGTCGCCGCGAGCGGCCAGCTTCGACAGTGTGGTGGGGCCGAAGCTGTCGGAGAGGGTGGTGATTCCCAATTCGTGCTGCAGCGCGCGGGTCAGGGAGTACATCGTCGCCCAGCCGGTGGTGCCGGTCTCCGGGCACAGGGAGTACTGCGGAACCTTTCCGTAATACGTGGCGTTGACCCACTTCTGCGCGGCAAGGACCTTCTCGTCCACTTCAGGGTCTCCTTCGAGGTGTCTGGATCGCAGAGCACGGCCCGGGCGGGACAGCCCTTAGTTGCAGGCGGTCGCTCCCCGGATCGCGTTGATGAGCGAGGTCGAGGAGGAAGAGGTGTTCTTCATGATCGCGGTAATGTCGCCGCACATCGCGTTGGTGAGGTGGACGGGGCCCGCGTACTGACTGAAATTGCCCTCGTCCTGAGCACACGCGCCACCGACGGTGTTGGGGCATATCTTGAGCTTCATGTACTTGGTGGCGCCGGTGTTGTTGTCGAAAATGGCACAGGCGTCCCACCGCGAGCCGGTCATCTTGGTGTAGCTGAAGAGAGTGCCCAGTCGGTTCTCGGCGGTGGGCAGCCGCTCCGCGTAACGGAGTTCATAACCGGTTCCGCACTCGACCGCTGCCGCCTGG
The DNA here is from genome assembly GCF_055582185.1 of Streptomyces sp. NPDC042201. Classification (NCBI taxonomy): domain Bacteria; kingdom Bacillati; phylum Actinomycetota; class Actinomycetes; order Kitasatosporales; family Streptomycetaceae; genus Streptomyces; species Streptomyces sp. NPDC042201. Next base: position 6,442 of record NZ_JBVJDS010000002.1, read on the forward strand.
GCGGCCTGCGGGTCCGCCGCCGCGACGGCTCTGGTATCGGCATTCGCCCCGGCGTTGAGCTTGACGCCGGCTGACGGGCCATCGATCGCCACGGCCTGAGGAGTTGCCAGAGCGAGGCATCCGACGACCGCCACGAGGAGGGCGAGGGTCGAACGCAGAAGGAGCTTTATTTCTTTGGTCATCCGAATATCACCTGTCATTACGTCGAATTGGCCGAATCACGTACAGGTGGCGCGAAAACTCAGCAAGAACGGATTTACTCCCGCACGCCAGAGAGAGCTTAAGAGTGCACCGACGGGGCGTCAGGTGGTTTTTTCGCATGCTCGTTCATGGTGGAGATGTGGGGAAGCTGTGCGTAGTTGCCGTGCGCGTTCCGTATGGTCATCTCTGGTGATCAAGCGGGCGCCCGCGTTATGCGTTTGTGACCGTCCGTCGCGAGGTGAGTGCGAGGTGTGAGGCCAGTCACATGCGGGGCCTGAGCCCAGGAGGCCGGAATGGCGGCGGGTGCCGGGCTGGAGTCTTCGGCCTGGCACCCGCGTTGCGTCACTCCGCCGTCAGATCACCCGGCCGTCGGATCACTCCGACCGCAGGCCCTCCGGCCGCATCATCCGCCACAGCGGCGGCATGCTGGCCGCCGTCACCAGCAGGATCACCGCGACACCCGTGCCCGCGAAGGGCAGGAAGATCCATGGGTCGGTGACCTGTTTGGCGATCATGTGCAGTAGTACGGCTCCGAGGGTCAGCCCGCCCGCGACGGCCAGCGCCGTGCCGAGCACGACCGGTACGGCGGTCTGCCACAGCACCGACCACACGAGCGTCGACCGGCGCGTGCCGAAGGCCACCAGCACCGACAGCAGGCGCTTGCGCTCCCGCAGTTGCTCGATCTGGGAGACGAGCATGCTCGCGGCGATCAGCGCCACCGTGGCTGTGCCGCCGATCAGCAGCCCGATCTGCACGCTGGCGTACTGCTTGTCCCGCTCGACGTCCTTGACCGTGCGCACCCGCATTGTCGGGTCGAGCCGGGCTGCGGTGTTGCGTACGTACTCCTCGGCGTCCGGCACCCGGTCGTCGACCCGGAGCGTGGCGGTGGTCGACGCGAGGGGCATCCGCCTCGGGTCGAGGGCGCCCGGGGTGGCGAAGATGCCGTCGATCTCACGGCCCACGGGGTCCGTCCTGGCCTCGACCGTCCGGGCCGAAGCGGGCAGCGTCCACCGCACCGGCTTCGAACCGTCGTCCACGGAGCGGGTGTTGAGATCGACAGGCTTTCCGGGGCGGGCCGTCTCGTCCACCCAGTCGTTGCCCTCCTTCTGCCCGCGGATATGGGACACGAAGGCGTCCCCGTCCCGGCAGGACGGCAGCGCGGCGAGTTCCCGCAGGGTGGCGCAGGTGCCGATGGTCAGGGTGGTGGTGGGCTGGATCCCGTACGGGCCCACGGCGCCCGGCCGGGTCACATAGCTCTCGACCGTGCCGATGACCGCCGTGACCCCCTTGGTGCCGCGGAAGTCGTCGATCATCCGCTGGGCCAGCTTCCCGTCACCGGCCGAGGCGGAGACGGTGATGTTCGCCCGCGTCGGGTCCTGGCCGGTGGGCCTGAGGAAGTCCTCGTGCATCCCGGCGAACATCATCTGCAGGGCGATGGCGCCCGCCACCGCCACGGTGATACCGCTGACCGCGCGCGTCGCGGAGCCGCTGCTCAGCTGGAGCCTGCGGGCGGCGAGCTGCCAGGGCACGGGCCCGCCGCGCAGCAGGGACACGACCGCCTCGACCAGCCAGGGCAGCAGTGTGGTCAGCCCGACCAGTACCAGGATCGCGCCGGCCGCGATGGGGTACGGATCGGCCACGTTCCCCTCCCGGACCGTCCCGATCGTGGCCAGGACCGCGATCCCGGCGAGGGGCATCAGCAGCCGCCACCACAGCCGGCGGCGCCGGGGGCGGATGTTCCGTACAACACCGAGCGGCTCGATGGCGACCGAGCGCAGCGCGACCAGCGTCACCGCGACGGCCGCGACCGGTACGGCCAGTACGATCAGCGCGGCGAGCGCAGGGACCGGGACCAGATCGGCCGGGAAGGCGCTCAGATTCCACAGTTGTACCCCGCCCGCCAGCGGCCGCGCCGCCAGGAAGACCCCGAGCCCGACGACGAGTCCCAGCACCGCGCCGAAGAGCGCCTCTCCGGCGGCGATGCGCCGGGTCATCGCGATGTCGGTGCCCACCAGCCGCAGCGCGGCGAGCCTGCGGTCCCTGCGGTCGCCGCCGAAGCGGACGGCGGTGGCGATGAAGATGGCCACCGGCACCAGCAGGACGACACAGATCATGACGACCAGGACCACCAGGAGCGGGTGCAGCGGCTCGCGTGCGTCGTCGGAGCCGTAACCGGCCGTCCGGTTGCCGCCCATGGCGGGGGTCAGGGTGTCGCTGCCCGCGTAGTAGAAGAGCTCCTCCGGGCCGAGCAGCCCCTCGTCGGCGATGGTGCCGACGACGCGGTGGCCGAGCCGCTCCTTGAGCAGGGCGCCGTCGGGTGAGCCGAGCAGATCCCGCAGGGCGGGGGAGACCACCATCGCGCCGGGGCCCGGCAGTTTCGCGACGCCGGGCGGCAGCGGTGGCCTGGCGCCGTCCGGACGCAGCAGCTGACCGCCGACGGCGTCGCCGCGGTACTCGGTCCCGGCATCGATCCACACGAGGGTCGTGTCCGAGGGCCGCACCCACGCCTCGGACATCGCGTTGGGGGTGGTGCGGGCGCTGACCCGCTCGCTCCGGGCGTCGATCACTTGCGGTACGGACGCGGCGAAGAAGAGCAGCGCGACGCCGAGCCCGACCCCCAGGCCGGTCAGCAGCGTACGGACCCAGCCCTCGCGTCCGCCGGCCGCGGCGAAGCGTATGCCGAGCCCGAGGTCACGGATCCGGCCGCCGAAGCCGCGGCGCGCGCGGTCCGGCGGGGGGCCGGGCGGGGGGCCGGGCGCGGGAGTTTTCCGGTGACCGAGGAGCGTCATAGGGCGTACTCCGGATCGCGGGATTTCCCGTCGCGTACGACGACCTCGCGATCCGAGTAGGCGGCGACCCGCGCCTCATGGGTCACCAGCACGACGGCGGTGTTGGCGGACCTGGCCGCGTCGGTGAGCAGTTCCATCACCCGCTCACCGTTGAGGGAGTCGAGAGCGCCGGTCGGCTCGTCGGCGAAGATGACGCGCGGGGAGGTGACCAGCGAACGGGCGACCGCGACGCGCTGGCCCTGTCCTCCGGAGACCTCGCCGGGGCGCTTGGACCCCAGGTCCGCGACCTCCAGCCGCTCCATCCACTCCAGGGCGGTGCGCTCGGCGTCCCTGCGACGGGTGCCGGTGAGCCGCAGGGGCAGCGCCACGTTCTCCACGCAGGTCAGCTCGGGCACGAGCTGGCCGAACTGGAAGACGAAGCCGAATTCGGTACGGCGCAGGGTGCTGCGCTCGGTGTCCGTCATCTCGGTCAGCGAGCGGTCGCGGTAGGCGATGGCGCCCGAGTCGGGACGGACGATCCCCGCCAGGCAGTGCAGCAGGGTCGACTTGCCCGACCCCGACGGGCCCATGACCGCGACGACCTCGCCGGGGTGGATGGAGAACGAGGCGCCGTCGAGCGCGGGGGTCGGGCCGTAGGTCTTGTGCAGATCGTGGGCCACGAGCAGCGAGCCGGCGGGCGTCATGAACGCACCTCCTCGGCGAGCTTGTCCAGCCGGGCGGCGGCCAGCTCCAGCCAGCGCAGATCCGCCTCCAGATGGAACAGCGCGTGGTCGCAGATCAGCTGATCCGCGAGATCGCCCTTGCGCTTACGGTCCGTCAGGACGCGCATCAGCCGCAGATGCTCGGCGCGCTGGCTGTCGAGCAGGTCGGCGGCGCTGCGGCCGGTGAGCAGCGCGAGGACGACCTTCGTGTAGAGGGTCGACTGGAGGTACGGCTCCGGCTTCTCCGGCTGGGCGAGCCACTGGGCGACATCGGTGACACCGGCCTCGGTGATCGCGTACCGCTTGCGCTCGGGGCCGCCGCCGGCCTCTACTCCGTCGACCTCGACGAGCCCGTTCTTCAGCAGCCGGGACATGGTCGAGTAGACCTGCCCGTAGTGGAGGGGACGGTCGTGGCCGAATCGTTCGTCGAAGGCCCGCTTGAGGTCGTAGCCGTGACGCGGTCCGGACTCCAGGAGCCCAAGGAGGGTGTGCCCGATTGACATGCCGCCGACTATACACAGCATGTATAGCGGCTCGGTTCGCCTCCGGGGCGCTCATGCCCCTGTCGACGGTCGATCGTGCTCGGCCCCTCGTTCCTCGGGGCCTGTGCGCGTTCTCCCTTTCGACAGCGGCGCGCCCCTTCGGCTCACACACCCCTCTTTTTTGGGGCTCGGTTCGCCTCCGGGGCGCTTTAAGCCACTGTCGACGGTCGATCGTGCTCGGCCCCTCGTTCCTCGGGGCCTGTGCGCGCTCTCCCTTTCGACAGCGGCGCGCCCCTTCGGCTCACTCGCCGGCGGTCGGGGCTCGGGCCCCCGGCCTCGCGCTCAGGCTTCCGTGGGGTCCGGTGTTGGCTCGGGGGGTTTTCGGGGGCGGCCGCGGCGGGGGATCGGGGCCGCGTTGCCGGGGAGGCGGCCCGCCTCCGCCAGGGCCCGGCGGAGCAGGAACTCGATCTGTGCGTTGGCGCTGCGCAGCTCGTCGGACGCCCAGCGGGCCAAGGCGTCGTACACCGCCGGATCCAGTCGCAGGAGAACCTGCTTGCGTTCGGTCACTGGTAGAGAGTGCCTGTGTTCACGACCGGCTGTGCGGCGCGGTCCCCGCAGAGCACGACCAGCAGATTGCTCACCATGGCGGCCTTGCGCTCCGAATCCAGCTCGACGATGTCCTGCTCGGTGAGCCGGGTGAGGGCCGCCTCGACCATGCCGACCGCGCCGTCCACGATCAGCCGGCGGGCCGCGACGACGGCGCCCGCCTGCTGGCGCTGGAGCATCGCGGACGCGATCTCGGGGGCGTACGCGAGATGCGTGAAGCGGGACTCGATGATGTGGACACCGGCCGCTTCGACGCGGGCGTGCAGTTCGACGGCCAGCTTCTCGGTGATCTCCTCGGCGTTGCCGCGCAGCGAGAGCCCGTCCTCGTCATGGGCGTCGTACGGGTACTCGATGGCGATGTGGCGCACCGCGGCCTCGGTCTGGGTGGAGACGAACTCCAGGAAGTCGTCCACCTCGAACATCGCCTGCGCGGTGTCCTCGACCCGCCAGACCACCACCGCGGCCAGCTCGATCGGGTTGCCGTAGGCATCGTTGACCTTGAGGACCGCGGTCTCGTGGTTCCGTACCCGCGTCGAGATCTTGGCGCGCGAGGTCAGCGGGTTCACCCAGCGCAGCCCGTCGGTCCGGATCGTGCCGCGGTAGCGGCCGAAGAGCTGGACGACCCTGGCCTCGCCCGGCGCCACCATGTTCAGTCCGCACATCGCGAAGAACGCGGCGATCCCTATCAGTACGCCGATCACGATCAGCGCCGCCTTCGGACCGGCCGAGGCGAGCGTGGCGCCGAATACGACGAGGCCGACGCCGGCCACGAGGCCGAGCAGTCCGAGCAGCAGGGCGAGGCCGCCGCCGATGTTGTGGGCGGAGAATTCCCGGACCCGTGGCGCGGGCATCTCGGGCAGGTCGTCCGGCGTGGTGGTGCTGGTGGAAGGCATGGTCGTTCCCCGTTCCGCTCACTGTTCCGCCGTCCGGCGGTAGCTAGCATTGTGATTACACATTAACGGATGCCGCAACCCTCCGGCGCTCTCGTGAGTCGGTTCCAGTGAAGGGGGTGCTGATTGTCACGACCCAAAAGACCGGATCGGCGCCCTTTGTCATAGCAAGCGGTGTTAGTTTTCTGAGCTGATTCCGATGGGTGAGAGCTGCGAGCGAGTCCTGACGACGAGAACGAGTCCTGACGACGAGACCTGAGAGCGGAGCGACACGGCGATGGGCCGAGCTGAAGCCCGACAGGCCCGGCAGCGCGGAACGCGCCGGGCGCCGAAAGAGGGCGGCATACGCCGCTTCTTCACGCCGAAGAAGCTGCTGGGCACCTTCTTCGGCCTCTGCCTGCTCGCCATGGGCGGCTTCTTCGTGATCTACCTGGTGGTCCCCGTCCCGACCGCCAACGCGCAGGCCGAGATGCAGAGCAATGTCTACAAGTTCAGCGACGGCAAGATCCTGGCCCGTACCGGCAAGATCAATCGTGAGATCGTCGGCCTCGAACAGATACCCAAGGAAGTCCAGCGGTCCTTCGTCGCCGCCGAGAACAAGACCTTCTACAAGGACTCGGGCGTCGACATCAAGGGCACGACCCGCGGCCTGATGAACACGCTCTCCGGCAAGGGCAAGCAGGGTGGTTCGACCATCACCCAGCAGTACGTCAAGAACTACTACCTGAATCAGGACCAGACGGTCACCCGCAAGCTCAAGGAGCTGGTGATCTCCCTGAAGGTGGACCGGAAGATGAGCAAGAACGAGATCCTCGCCGGGTACATCAACACCAGCTATTACGGGCGCGGTGCGTACGGCATCCAGGCGGCGGCCCAGGCCTACTACGGCATCGACGCCGCCAAGCTGAATTCCGCGCAGGGCGCGTATCTCGCCGCGCTGCTCCAGGCCCCCAGCCAGTACGACTGGGCGGCGGCCACCGACACCGGCAAGAGGCTGGTCACCGAGCGCTGGAACTATGTCCTCGACAACATGGTCGAGCAGCACTGGCTGGACGCCTCGGTCCGCCAGGGCCTGAAGTTCCCGGTACCGCACGCGCCCAAGGCCGCCCCCGGTATGGAGGGCCAGACCGGCTATCTCGTCGAGGCCGCCAATGACGAACTCGCCCGCCAGGGCGTCGACAAGGCGGACATCGACGCCGGCGGCTGGACGATCACCCTCAACATCGACGAGAAGCGGCAGAAGGCACTCGTCTCCTCGGTCGAGAAGCAGCTCGAAGACAAGATCGACCGCAAGAAGAACACGACGGACGCCACGGTGCAGGCCGGCGCGACCTCCGTCGACCCGAAGACCGGACGGGTGGTCGCGCTCTACGGAGGCGTGGGCGCCACCCAGCACTGGATCTCCAACGCCACCCGCTCCGACTACCAGCCCGCCTCGACCTTCAAGCCGGTCGTGCTCGCCTCCGCGCTGGAGAACGGCTCCGAGACGCAGGACGGCCGGAAGATCGACACCGGCACGGTGTACGACGGCACCAGCAAGCGGCCGGTCGTGGGCAGCGACACCCCCTTCAACCCGATGAACGAGGACGACCGCGACTACGGCGACGTCGATGTCAGCACCGCGATGAACCGGTCCATCAACTCCGTCTTCGCGCAGATGGTCGTCGACGTCGGCCCCGGCAAGGTGAAGCGGACCGCGCTGGACCTCGGGATGCGGGACAAGAACTTCCCCGAGCGTCCCGCCATCACGCTCGGCACGATGAACGCCTCCACGTGGGACATGGCGGGGGTCTACGCGACCCTCGACAACCACGGCAGGAAGATCACGCCGACGATTCTGAAGTCCGCCGAGCACAAGGACCGTACGGTCGAACTGCCCGATCCGGTGGGCAAGCAGGTGGTCAGCCGGCAGACGGCCGACACCGTGACCCATGTCCTGCAGGGCGTCGTCGACAACGGTTCGGGCGCCGAGGCCGATTCCTCCGCCTACGACGCGGCGGGCAAGACCGGTACCTCGGAGAACAACAAATCCGCGTGGTTCGCCGGCTACACCCCGGAGCTCACCACGGTCGTCGCGCTGTTCGGCGAGTCGACCAAGGAGGGCGGCGGGCAGGTCACCCTGACCGGCACCGCCAACTCGGGCCGCGCCAACGGCGGCGGCTTCCCCGCCAGGATCTGGGCGAACTACACGCTGGGCGCGCTGAACGGCGGCTCCGACGCGCGGTTCGACCTGGACGTCGCGGAGCCCGTACGCACGGCGCCGACGACGACGCCGAGCGAGACCGCGCCGGAGCAGACACCGAGCGAGACGCCGTCGGAGACCGCCCCGTCGCAGGAGCCCGGCCCCACCGAGAGCCCGAGCGAGTCGGCGCCCGAGACGCCCCAGGAGACACCGCCGGTCACGCCGCCCACCGAGCCGGACGACGGCGGGATCCCGGACGGCACCGGAGGCCCCGGCGGCGCGGAGAGCGGCGGGCCCCCGGGCGCCGACGGCCTTCCCCGCCGTGACTCGGCGCCGCTGCTCGGCTGAGACCGGGACGCGCTGAGACCGGGACGCAGCGCCGGCCCCGGCGGACGCACACGCGTCCGCCGGGGCCGGCGTCGTACAGCGGGGCAGGTCAGCCGCCGTTCGCCCGCTTGGCGATCCGGTCGCCGATCACCTTGTCGATGTTCCGCCAGTACTGGAGCGCCCGGTCCAGGACCGGCCGGGACACGCCCTGCGCCAGGTGGCCCGCGACGTTCGACACCAGCCGGTCGCGCTGCGCGTCGTCCAGCACCTGACGGACCTGTGTGCCCGCCTGGCCCCAGTCGTCGTCCTCGCGGTGCAGCCGGTACGCCTCGCGCACCATCTCGCCCGCCGCCGCCCAGCCCGCCGGGTCGCCGAACCTCTCCACGTCGGCCGCGGGGCCGCCGTACGAGTTCGGTGCGTACGGCATCGCCGTGTTCGACGGCTCGTACCGCATCGGACCGTCCTTGGCGTACGAGTTCACCTGCGTACGCGCCCTGTTGGGCGGCAGCTGGGTGTAGTTCGGGCCGATCCGGTAGCGGTGCGTGTCCGGGTACGAGAAGAGCCGGCCGAGCAGCATCTTGTCCGGGGACGGGCCGATGCCCGGCACCAGGTTCGACGGCTCGAAGGCGGCCTGCTCGATATGGACGAAGAAGTTGTCCGGGTTCTGGTTGAGGGTCATCCGCCCGACGTCGATCAGGGGGTAGTCGCTGTGCGGCCACACCTTGGTCAGATCGAACGGATTGAAGCGGTAGTCGGCCGCGGCCTCGAACGGCATGATCTGGACCTTCAGGCTCCAGGTCGGCGCGTTCCCGGACTCGATCGACTCGTACAGGTCCCGGCGGTGGTGGTCACCGTCCGAGCCGGCCATCTCATCGGCGTCGGCCTGGGCGAGATAGCCGATGCCCTGATCGGTCTTGAAGTGGTACTTCACCCAGAACCGCTCGCCGCCGCCGTTCACCCACATATAGGTGTGCGAGCTGTAGCCGTTCATATGCCGGAAGGAGCTGGGGATGCCACGGTCGCCCATCAGCCACGTCACCTGGTGCGCGGACTCGGGCGAGAGGGTCCAGAAGTCCCACTGCATGTCGTTGCTGCGCAGCCCGGTGGCCGGGTGGCGCTTCTGGGAGCGGATGAAGTCCTGGAATTTGATCGGGTCGCGTACGAAGAAGACCGGCGTGTTATTGCCGACCATGTCGTAGTTGCCATGTTCTGTGTAGAACTTGAGTGCGAAGCCACGGGGGTCACGCCAGGTGTCCGGGGAGCCGAGCTCACCGGCGACCGTCGAGAAACGGGCCAGCATGTCGGTGCGTTTGCCCGGCTGGAAAAGGTCGGCCTTGGTGAACTGGCTGACGTCGTTCGTCACTTCGAAGACGCCGTAAGCGCCCGCGCCCTTGGCGTGGACCACTCGCTCGGGAACCCGTTCACGGTTGAACTGGGCCATTTTCTCGATGAGGTAGTGGTCCTGCATCAGGATCGGGCCGTCGGGGCTGATGGTGAGCGAGTGTTCGTCGCTCTCCACCGGGATGCCGACGTTATTCGTCGTGTACGGAGTCTTGGGGGGTGACTCGGTCACGAGGTCCTCCCGTCGATAGAGGGCCCGGGAAACCGGGGGCAACCCGGGGGACGACAGTGGTCATATCGGTCGCATGCCCCAGTGAACCTCTACGACACCCCGTCGGCAACATTTGGATCAGAGTCAACTCTGTCCCGGTGCGCGGTCCGGACTATGTCCGGGTCGAGACCTCGAACCAGACGACCTTGCCGGTGGAGAGCCGGGTCGCTCCCCATCGCCGAGCCAGCCGGTTGACCAGGAACAATCCCCGTCCGCCCTCATCCGTGTCACGGGCCCGCCGCTGCCTGGGCAGCTGCGGCGAATCGTCTCCGACCTCGCAGCGCAGTACGTCCGTACGGAGCAGCCGCAGCGTCACCGGACGCTCCGCGTACCGCACGGCGTTGGTCACGACCTCGCTGATCAGCAGCTCGACCGAGTCGCTCAGCTCCTCCAGGTCCCAGCGGGCCAGCGCCCGCCTGGCCAGTCGCCTGGCCCGGCCCGGCGCCGCGTCCTCCGGCTCCAGGAACCAGTACGCCACGTCGCTCGGCGCGATCCCGTCGAAGCGGGCCGCGAGGAGTGCGATGTCGTCGTCACGGTCGCCGGGGCCCAGGACATCGAGGACGTCGTCGCAGAGCGCCTCCAGCGGCGGAGAGTGATCGGGACCTGTCAGCTGCGCGGTGGCCGCGAGCCGCTCCCGCAGCTGCTCTATCCCCGTCCACACATCACGCAGCCGCGACTCGACGAGCCCGTCCGTATAGAGGAGCAGGGTCGCGCCGGCGGGCGCGTCCAGCTCGACGGCCTCGAAGTCCACCCCGCCGACCCCGATCGGCGCCCCGGGCGGCACCCGGAGCACCTCGGCGCGGCCGCCCAGATGCAGAAGTATGGGCGGCGGATGGCCGGCGTTGGCGATGGTGATCCGGTGCGATACGGGGTCGTACACCGCGTAGAGGCAGGTCGCCATCCGGTCGGTGCCGAGCCGCTGGGCCTGCTCGTCCAGGTGGTGCAGCACCTCCTGCGGCGGCAGATCGAGACCGGCGAGGGTCTGCGCGGTCGTGCGCAGCTGGCCCATGATCGCCGCGGAGGTCATGGAGTGGCCCATGACATCGCCGACGACCAGGGCGACCCGGCTGCCCGGCAGCGGGATCGCGTCGTACCAGTCGCCGCCGACCCGGGCGGTCTCGGCCGCCGGCAGATAGCGGGAGGCGAGCCGCACCCCCGTCGGCTGGGGGAGGTTCTCCGGCAGCATCGTGCGCTGCAGCTCGTCGGCGATGTACGCCTCGCGTCCGTACAGCACCGCCTTGTCGATCCCCAGCGCCGTATGCGTCGCCAGCTGCGCCGCGACCAGCAGATCGTTCGGCTCGAAGGCGGCCCGGTCGGGCCTGCGCAGGAAGACCGCCGCGCCGATGACCCGCCGTCGGCCGCGCAGCGGCGCGAGGATCGCGCGATGCCCGGTCGGTACGGTGCGGTCGGCGCCCAGCAGCTCGGGCAGCGCGGCGCGGGCCGCGGCCGAGTCCCCGAAGACGGGGCGCACGCCCCGCAGCACCTCGGACAGCGCACCGCCCGCCTGCACCTGGCACAGCTCGGCGGCCGGCATCACATCGGACTGCGGGTCGAGGATCGGCAGCCGGGCCCCGTCGGCGATCCGCAGCGGGATACCGCCGCCGTTCTCGGTGTCCTCGTCGGTCAGCCGCAGCCGGTCCGTGCGCCGCAGCCGCAGGACGAACGGCGCCACCGGCCGCTCGTCGCCGACGGGCAGCGGGTCACGGAGATAGACGAGTATCGCGTCGGAGAACGTCGGGACGGTCGCCCGGCACAGCCCGAGCACGATCTCGTCCAGATCTATGCCGCGCGCGATCCGGCGGGTGGCGGCTCCCACGAAGCGCAGCCGGTCACCCTCGCGCCGCGCGGTCGCCGCGGGATCGGGCGCGGGCGTCGGCACCGAGGGCTGGGCGACGGCGGAGGCGGACCCGTCCTGCCGCGGCCGCGTGCGTTCCTGCGACCGGGCAACCAGGGGCTGCCGGCCTTCGTGGGAGGGGGGATGCTCCGTCACGCGTGGGATTCCGTCCGTCCGGGCCGGTGGTGCGATGCGAGCGCTTCGACAGGGTGGCAGTCTTCCCGCACTGCCCCACCCCCCTCGTTGTGGCTCACGGTCGTTGTGTCCTGCGGTCGTAGCGGCTAACGGTGTGACGTGGTGTGACTGATGGTCAGGCCGGGCGCTGCGCGCACCCGTTGACCGGCCGCGGTGTTCCGGAGGTCGATCCTACGTTTGCACCCCGGGGGCGCATCAAGGGTCTCATGACGTCGGCGTCGGCGCCCCTGTGATCACGGCGTTGGTCAGCACACATCAGGCCGGGGCCCCGGTCCACGAGGGGGCGCTGTCCCAGCCGTCCGGCAGCTGCGGCACCGTCCAGTGCGGCTCGGGCCGCCACTGCTCCCAGCCGTCGCGGAACGGAGCGCCCCAGGCGTCGATCACCTCGATCGCCCTGCGCCCGGCGTCCCTGACCAGCCGCGCCTGCTCCCGCCCCATCAGGCCGTCCTGCTGGGCCTGGGCGAACTCGTCCTCGTCGCGCCACCGCCAGCTGCGGTCCGGGTAGACGTCGATGTCGAGGAAGTGATCCTCGGAGTCGATCCCCCCTGACCAGCGGGTATGCGGCTCTTCCAGGTTCACGTACCAGCTCTGGAAGCGCCAGCCCCGCTCCCACCACAGCCACACCGACCAGGGCTCGCCGGGCCGCGCCAGCTTCAGCACACCCATGCCGTACCACCGGTCGCGCACCACGGTGCGCGGCTTGGTGTAGCGGGTGGCCAGCGGCTCGTGATGGACCGGTGTGCCGTCCGCGAGGACCGGCTTCACACACGGTGTGTCCGGCGCCAGCCAGGCCGCGAGCAGCTCGTCGGTGTCCTGTACGACCGTGACGGGACGGCAGATGTGCACACGGTCTCCGGCATTTTCCCGGTACCGCCACAGAATCTGTGTGCCGGGCGCCCAGTGCCCGTTCGCTGCCGTCTCTGTCATGCGCAGATCCTAGGCCCTGGGCGGGTGGGGCCACCGGACCGCTGCGAATCACGTCGCGCATTTACGGCCTCGTCATCCGGAGCACATCCAGCGCCTCGTCGAGCTGCTCCAGGGTGAGATCCCCGCGCTCCACATAACCCGAGGCCAGGACCACCTCACGGATCGTCCGCCGCTCGGCCAGGGACGTCTTGGCGACCTTCGCGGCCTCTTCGTACCCGAGGTACTTGTTCAGCGGCGTGACGACGGACGGCGACGACTCGGCGTACTCACGGGCCCGCTCGACATGGGCCGTGACGCCGTCGACCGTACGGTCCGCGAGCAGCCGGGAGACATTGGCCAGAAGTCGTACGGACTCCAGGAGGTTCTTGGCGATCACCGGAAGCATGACGTTCAGCTCGAAATTCCCGGCGGCGCCGGCCGTGGCGACCGTGGCGTCGTTGCCGATGACCTGGGCCGCGACCATCAGCACGGCCTCCGGGATCACCGGATTGACCTTGCCGGGCATGATCGAGGAGCCCGGCTGCAGATCGGGGAGGCTGATCTCCGCCAGTCCCGTGCGCGGTCCCGAGGCCATCCAGCGCAGATCGTTGGAGATCTTGGTGAGCGAGACGGCGAGGGTACGGAGCTGGCCCGAGGTCTCCACGAGTCCGTCGCGGGCGCCCTGCGCCTCGAAGTGGTTACGGGCCTCGGTCAGCGGCAGCCCGGTCGCGCGGGCGACCTCGGCGATCACGGCGGCCGAGAAGCCGGGCGGGGTGTTGATGCCGGTGCCCACCGCCGTACCGCCGAGGGGAAGCTCGGCGAGGCGGGGCAGTGAGGCGGTCAGCCGCTCCGTGGCGTAGCGGATCTGCGCGGCATAGCCGCCGAACTCCTGGCCCAGCGTGACGGGGGTGGCGTCCATGAGGTGCGTACGGCCCGACTTCACGACCTCGCTGAACTCCTCGGCCTTGCGCTCCAGGGAGGCGGCGAGATGGTCCAGGGCCGGCATCAGCTCGCCGGTGACGGCGGCGGTCGCGGCGATGTGGATGCTTGAGGGGAAGACGTCGTTGGAGCTCTGCGAGGCGTTCACATGATCGTTCGGGTGGACATCACGGCCGAGACGCTCGGTGGCCAGGGTGGCGATCACCTCGTTGGCGTTCATGTTGGAGGAGGTGCCGGAGCCGGTCTGGAAGACATCCACCGGGAAGTGCTCGTCCCAGCGGCCGTCCGCGACCTCGGCGGCCGCGCCCTGGATGGCGTCCGCGATGTCCTCGCCGATCACGCCGAGATCGGCGTTGACCTTCGCGGCGGCCGACTTGATCCGGGCCAGGGCCTCGATGTGGGTGCGCTCCAGACGCTGTCCCGAGATGGGGAAGTTCTCCACCGCGCGCTGGGTCTGGGCACGCCACTTGGCGTGTGCGGGGACCTGTACCTCGCCCATGGAGTCGTGCTCGGTCCGGTACTGGTGCTCGTCGGTCGTCATCGTGGTCGTACCTCCTGGCAACGTGAGCGTTCGGCCGGTCTCCGGTGTTCCCGGCGGAGCTGATCCCCAGTGTTCCCGTGAACGGGGGCGCCCTCCCCGGAGGAAGGCCGGGGAGGGCGCGCCGGCGGGGCCGGTCAGCCCAGGCCGGGGCCGCGGACCGGGATGCTGGTGAAGGTCGGGGCGGCGGCCGGCTCGGTGAAGAAGTCGTTGCCCTTGTCGTCCACGACGATGAACGCGGGGAAGTCCTCCACCTGGATCTTCCAGACCGCCTCCATGCCCAGCTCCTCGTACTCGACGACCTCGACCTTCTTGATGCAGTCCTGCGCGAGGCGGGCGGCGGGGCCGCCGATCGAGCCGAGGTAGAAGCCGCCGTGCGCGCCACAGGCGTCGGTGACCTGCTGGGAGCGGTTGCCCTTGGCGAGCATCACCTTCGAGCCGCCGGCCGCCTGGAACTGCGCCACGTACGAGTCCATCCGGCCGGCCGTCGTCGGGCCGAAGGAGCCGGAGGCGTACCCCTCGGGGGTCTTCGCCGGGCCCGCGTAGTAGACCGGGTGGTCCTTCAGGTACTGCGGCATCTCCTCGCCCGCGTCCAGCCGCTCCTTGATCTTGGCGTGCGCGATGTCGCGGGCCACGACCAGCGGTCCGGTGAGCGAGAGCCGGGTCTTGACCGGGTAGTTGGTCAGCTCGGCGAGGACATCGTCCATCGGACGGTTGAGGTCGATCTTCACGACCTGCCCCTCGTCCAGATGCTCGTCGGTGGTGTCGGGGAGGAAGCGCGCCGGGTCCTTCTCCAGCTGCTCCAGGAAGACGCCCTCGGCGGTGATCTTCGCGACCGCCTGGCGGTCCGCCGAGCAGGAGACGGCGATGGCGACCGGCAGCGACGCCCCGTGGCGCGGCAGCCGGACCACCCGTACGTCGTGGCAGAAGTACTTGCCGCCGAACTGCGCGCCGATACCGATCTTCTGCGTCAGTTCGAAGACCTTCTCCTCCAGCTCCTTGTCACGGAAGCCGTGGCCGGTGGCGGAGCCCTCGGACGGCAGCTCGTCCAAGTAGTGCGCGGAGGCGTACTTCGCGGTCTTGAGCGCGAACTCGGCCGAGGTGCCGCCGACGACGATCGCCAGGTGGTACGGCGGGCACGCGGCCGTACCCAGCGAACGGATCTTCTCCTCCAGGAACTTCATCATGGAGGTCTCGTTGAGGACCGCCTTGGTCTCCTGGTAGAGGAACGACTTGTTGGCGGAGCCGCCGCCCTTCGCCATGAAGAGGAACTTGTACGCGCCGCCGTCGGTCGCGTACAGCTCGATCTGCGCGGGCAGGTTCGAGCCGGTGTTCTTCTCCTCCCACATGGTGAGGGGGGCCATCTGCGAGTAGCGCAGATTGAGCTTCGTGTACGCGTCGTAGACACCGCGCGAGAGGGCCTCCTCGTCGGCGCCCCGCGTCAGCACGTTCTGACCGCGCTTGCCCATCACGATCGCTGTACCGGTGTCCTGGCACATGGGCAGCACGCCCGCGGCCGCGATATTGGCGTTCTTCAGCAGGTCGAGCGCCACGAACTTGTCGTTCGAGGACGCCTCGGGGTCGTCCACGATCCTGCGCAGCTGGGTGAGATGGGCCGGGCGCAGATAGTGCGAGATGTCGTGCATCGCCTCGGCGGCGAGCGTGCGCAGCGCCTCCGGCTCGACCGTGAGGAACGTACGGCCGTCGGCCTCGAAGGTGGAGACACCTTCGGCGGTCACCAGCCGGTAGGGCGTGGTGTCCTCTCCGAGCGGGAGCAGATCGGAGTACGCAAACTCTGGCATTACGGCCATTCCTCACTCGACAGACGGCGGCACGGCCTCCATTGGCGGCGCGGCTTCCAGCGTAGGGCGCCCCGGTCGCACCGCCCCTGTGAGGTAAGGCTCAGTTGTGCCGTTACGGGACACGCTCGCGGGCCTGCTACTAGTCGCGATCTATCGCGTTTCGCTACCCTGGCTCCGTGGACCTCGAAAAGCACCCTCAGAAGCCGGTCGCACCGGTGGAGCCCGCGGGTATCCGGGCCTCCGACGCCGACCGAGACCGGATCGCGGACATCCTCCGGGAGGCCCTGGCGGAGGGCCGGCTGGACGCGGAGGAGCACGGAGAGCGGATCGACGCCGTCTACCGGGCGAAGACCGTCGGTGAACTGGAGCCACTGGTGCGGGACTTGCCGGCCGTCGGCGCCGGCGCGCGCCCCGCCGGGTCCTCGTCCGCGTCGTCGGCGTACGGATACGGCCCCGAGGACCCCATGGCCCCAGCCGAGAACCTGATCGCCGTCTTCAGCAGCACGACCCGCAGGGGCCGCTGGCGCATCGGCCGCAGGACCAACGCCTTCTCGCTCTTCGGCAATGTCGAGATCGATCTCACCGAAGCACTCTTCGGGCAGCGGACCAGCGTGATCAACGCGACATCCATTTTCGGCAATGTTGAGATCCGTGTCCCCGAGAATATCTCGCTGCGCGGCAACGGCACCGGCATCTTCGGCAACTTCGAGGTCCGCTCGCTGGAGGCCGCGGAACCGGACGCGCCGGTCGTCGTCGTGAACGGCTACTCGGTGTTCGGCAATGTCGAGGCCAAGCCGAAGCGCGGCACGTGGGTGGCGGATCTGCACGACCGGCTGCGCAAGCACCTCGGTTCCTGACGTCTCCCGCAGGGCTGCCGCGCGGCGCCTGTCCTGTGTCTGTCTTACGGCTGCCCTACGCCCGTCACCGCTTCCGGCTGTTTCCGGCCAAAGCTGTCCTGTTGTGGTTAGGCGTCCGGAATACCGCACGGCGTTCCGGACTCCGGAACTGAGTGCCACTCAGTGCATAGGCGTGCGTACAGCGGGTAGGGAGAGCTGCATCGTCTCTCGCTCGCGAAGCCGTCGTCAGGAGTAGACCGTGCTGCATCCGCCGCATCAGCCCTTGCAGGTCGCCGCCGTTCCACCCCAGCGGAGTCCCGCTCGGGAGGATCAGGCCGGCCCCTGGCATTCGGAGGCGGTGTGCCGCCGGGACGAAGCCGGATTGTTCTTCGCCCCTTCCAAGGAGCCGACAGCCGCGAGGCTGGCGCGCGAGGAGGCCGCGAAGCGGGTCTGTGCCCGTTGTCCGGTCATGGTCGAATGCCAGGAGCACGCGTTGCTCCAGCCCGAGCCGTACGGAGTGTGGGGCGGGATGACCGCGGCCGAGCGCCGGGTGGCGCTGGCCCGCCGCAGGCGGCGCGAGGTGGAGCTGCGGAAGGCGGCCTCGGCGGGCGACCGGATCGCCGCCGCCGGCTGACCCGCGTCTCCGGCCGACCCGCCTCGCTTCTCGTACGCCACCACCCCTGCGCGCACACGGAAAGGGCGCCCCGCCGCACCATGGGGGCGCCCCTTCCGTACGCGCGACTGGCCGGACGGCCCTGGCCCGGTGGCTACTTGGCGCGGTCGAAGTCGATCGTGCTGTAGGCGCGGAGCTTCGACAGCCGGTGGGTCGAGTCGATCTGCCGGATCGTGCCCGACTTGGAGCGCATGACCAGGGACTGGGTGGTCGCGGTCTCCGAGCGGTAGCGCACCCCGCGCAGCAGCTCCCCGTCCGTGATGCCCGTGGCGACGAAGAACACGTTGTCGCCGCTGACCAGGTCATCGGTGGACAGGACGCGGTCCAGGTCGTGCCCGGCGCCGATCGCGCGCTCCCGCTCCTCGTCGTCCTTGGGCCACAGCTTGCCCTGGATGACACCGCCGAGGCACTTTATGGCGCACGCCGAGATGATGCCCTCGGGGGTGCCGCCGATGCCCATCAGCAGATCGACGCCGGTGCCTTCGCGCGCGGCCATGATCGAACCGGCCACGTCGCCGTCGGAGATGAACTTGATCCGGGCGCCGGTCTCCCGGATCTCCTTGACGATGCCGTCGTGGCGGGGGCGGTCGAGGATGACGACGGTGACGTCGTCGGGGGAGGACCGCTTGGCCTTGGCGACCCGGCGGATGTTCACGGAGACGGGGGCGTTGATGTCGACGAAGTCGGCGGCCTCGGGGCCCGTGACCAGCTTGTCCATGTAGAAGACCGCGGACGGGTCGAACATGGTGCCCCGGTCGGCGGCGGCCAGGACGGCGATGGCGTTGGGCATGCCCTTGGCGTTCAGGGTGGTGCCGTCGATGGGGTCCACGGCGATGTCGACCTCGGCGCCCGTGCCGTCGCCGACGTGCTCGCCGTTGAACAGCATCGGGGCTTCGTCCTTCTCGCCCTCACCGATGACGACGACGCCGTTCATCGACACCGTGGAGACAAGGGTCCGCATGGCGTTCACCGCGGCGCCGTCCGCGCCGTTCTTGTCGCCGCGCCCGACCCACCGGCCGGCCGCCATGGCGGCGGCCTCGGTGACCCGGACCAGCTCCAGGGCGAGGTTGCGGTCGGGGGCCTCGGGAGAGACCTCGAGCGGGGCCGGAAGTTGATGCTCGGTCATCGGAGCGCACCTTTCTGTACGGCGACGGCCGGAAAAGAGGGTGATACGGACTCTATCTGTACATCGACAAATTGAGCAGAGGGGCCCACGTTTGAGCGCGGTGCCTTGATGCGACGATGGTGCGGTGGCAGGTATGCGAGGCAGACAGACGGTGCGGGACATGTTCCTGTCGATGGCGGTCATCGGGGCCGTCGTCGCCGGGATCTACGTGTTCATTCCGCATGACGAGAACGCCGACCCGGTGAAGGCGGTCGACTACCGGGTCGAGCTGGTGACCGCGCGGCGCGCGGCGCCGTATCCGGTCGTGGCGCCTACGGGGCTGACGGGGAAGTGGAAGCCGACGTCGGTCTCGTACCAGGGGCAGCAGGATGACGCGTGGCACCTCGGCTATCTCGATCCGGACGGCCAGTACGTCGCGGTCGAGCAGTCCACGGCGCCCGCGAAGAAGTACGTGGCGGAGGTCACCCTGCAGGCCGCCGACACGGGCAGGACGCAGCAGGTGGCGGGCGAGGCCTGGCAGCGCTGGGAGGGGCCGAAGTACGACGCGCTGGTCCGCACGGACGACGGGGGCGCGACGACCGTGGTCACGGGTACCGCGTCCTACGAGCGGCTCGCGGAGATGGCGGCCGCGCTGGAGTCCGAGAAGAAGTACTGATGCGCGCGGTCCGGTGAGCGTGCACGCGACGAGGCCGCCGCCCCGGGGAAAAGGGGGCGGCGGCCTCGTCGTACGCGGGCTCGTGGGCCGGGCTCCATGGCTCGGGGCGCAGGGCGCAGGGCGCAGGGCTCGGGGCGCCACGGCTCGGGGCGCCACGGCTCGGGCCGCGCGGCTCGGGCCGCGCGGCTCAGACGGTGGTGACGGCCTCGTCGAAGGAGAGGCGCGGGGAGCGGGGGAACCACGCGTCGTCGCCGGGCTTGCCGATGTTGACGATCATCAGCGGGGTGTGGTCGTCGTCCAGGAACTCCTTCTGGACGCCGGCGAAGTCGAAGCCGGTCATGGGGCCCGCGGCGAGGCCGGCGGCCCGGACGCCGAGGATGAAGTAGCCGGCCTGGAGGGCGGCGTTCACCGAGGCGGACCGCTCGCGGACCGGGCGCTCGCCGAAGAAGGCGTCCTTGGCCTGCGGGAAGTGCGGGAAGAGCTGGGGGAGCTCCTCGTGGAACTCGTTGTCGGCGGCCAGGATCGCGACGAGCGGCGCAGTGGCGGTCTTGGGCTGGTTGCCCTCGGCCATGAGCGGGACGAGGCGCTCGCGGGCCTCGGCCGACCGGACCAGGACGACTCGCAGCGGCGACTGGTTGAAGGCGGTGGGGCCGTACTTGACCAGGTCGTAGATGGCCTGCACCTGCTCCTCGGTCACCGCCTCGTCGGTGAACGTGTTGGCGGTACGGGCTTCCCGGAAGAGGAGGTCCTGGGCGGCGGGGTCAAGAACGAGGGACATGGGGGTACCTTCCGAACGCGCATGTGAGGAGCAATCGCGTTCACGGTACAAGTGGATAGGTTAACGTTCAACAAAAACCGGATTCGGGTGATCCGATTCACAGCCGCCCCGACGTCTTGTCTCGCCTCGCCCCCGCCCCGTCTTGCCCCGCCCCGCCCCGTCTCGCTACGCGTTCGGGTCCGTGGGGGAGTCCGGGGATCCGGCCGGGTCCGGATCCGCCAGGGACGCGTCCAGTCGCGCCCGGGCGCCCTCCAGCCAGCGGCGGCACACCTTCGCCAGCTCCTCGCCCCGCTCCCAGAGCGCGAGCGAGTCCTCCAGTGATGTGCCGCCCGCCTCCAGCCGGCGTACGACCTCGATCAACTCGTCCCGGGCCTGCTCGTAGCCGAGCGTGTCCGGGGTCGCCGCCGCTGTCCCGCTGTCCGTCCTGGCCATGTGATCCACCTTATGTACGCGCCTGAGTACGCGGTCCGACAACGATTGCGCGGTGGTGCGGGAGGCGGCTCACTCCGCGACCCGCACCGTGAACTCACCCTCCGCCACCCGGGCCCGCAGCTCCTCTGCCGCCGTGACGTCCGCCGGGGACCGTACGACCGCGCCGTCCGGCCGCTGCAGCACCGCGTAGCCACGCTCCAGCGTCGCCGCGGGCGACAGCGCGACCACTCGCGCCCGGGTGTGCGACAGCTCCGAGTCCGCGCGGTCCAGCAGATGCCGCAGCACCCGCCGGCTCCGGTCGGCCAGCGCGTCCACCTCGGCCTCGCGCTCGTCCACCATCCGGTGCGGCCGCTCCATCGCGGGCCGGGCCAGCGCGTGGGCGAGACCGCGCTCCTCCCGGTCGAGCAGCCCCCGTACGGTCCGCAGCGCCCGGTCCCGCAGCCCCTGGACGCGGTCCAGCTCCTCGCCGACGTCCGGCACGGTCTTCTTCGCCGCGTCCGTCGGCGTCGACGCCCGGACGTCCGCCACGAGATCCAGCAACGGCGCGTCCGGTTCGTGCCCGATCGCGGAGACGACCGGCGTACGGCACGCGGCCACCGCCCGTACCAACTGCTCGTCGGAGAACGGCAGCAGATCCTCCACGCTGCCGCCGCCGCGCGCCACGATGATCACGTCCACCTCGGGCAGCCCGTCCAGCTCCTTCACCGCCTGGACGACCTGGGCCACCGCGCTGACCCCCTGCACCGCCGTGTTGCGGACCTCGAAGCGCACCGCGGGCCACCGCCGGCGCGCGTTCTCCAGCACATCGCGCTCGGCCGCCGACGCCCGCCCGCACACCAGCCCGATCAGCTGCGGCAGAAAGGGCAGCGGCTTCTTGCGGTCGGCGGCGAACAGCCCCTCCGCGCCCAGGGACTTCTTCAACTGCTCCAGCCGTACGAGCAGTTCACCGATGCCGACGGGCTTTATCTCGGTGGCCCGCAGCGACAGCTGCCCACGCGGCGCGTACCACTCCGGCTTGGCCCGCACCACGACCCGCGCGCCCTCGGAGACCACATCGGCGATGGCGTCGAAGACCTGCCGGTAGCAGGTCACGCTCACCGAGATGTCGTACGAGGGGTCGCGCAGCGTCAGAAAGACGACCCCCGCACCCGGTCTGCGCGAGAGCTGCGTGATCTGACCCTCGACCCAGAGGGAACCGAGCCGGTCGATCCACCCGCCGATGAGCCGCGACACCTCACCGACGGGCAGCGGGGCGTCCGGGGATGTATGGAGAGCCATACCCAGGAGCGTATCCGCCGCCTGTGACATCACTCCGAAAACGCCTCGACGACGCCCGGGGCAGTGAAGCCCGGGGCGGCGGCGCTATGGAGCGGGCTCGGGCCGCCCGTCCGGTGTCCGGCGCCCGCCACGGCCCCGCTGGACCAGCAGCACCACCAGTCCCACGGCCAGCCAGCCCGCGCCCACCAGCTGCGCCGTGCCGGCGGCCTCCACGATCACCGCGATCAGGATCGCCGCGCCGGTCACCGGCAGCACCACCTGCGTGAACCAGCGCGGCGGCCCCGCTCCGCGCCGCACCGCGAACCAGCCCACCACCGACGCGTGCAGCAGGACGAACGCCGTCAGCGCCCCGATGTCCACCACCGAGACCAGCCGGTCCAGGCCGTCGGGGCGCCGCGCCGCCCACACCGCCGCCACCAGCGTCACCACCGCGGCCAGCAGCAGGGCCACCCGCGGCACGCCCGCGTCCGTACGCGACAGCGCGTACGGCAGCCGGCGCTCGCGGCCCATCGCGAAGAGCAGCCGTCCCGCCGCCGCCTGCCCGGCCAGCGCCGCGAACGCCGCGCCGATCGCCTTGCTGACCGCCACCAGGTCATGCAGCCAGGTCCCGACCGAGGTGTCCACCGCGTCGTAGAAGGCCGTGCCCTGCTCGGCCGGGTTCGCGGCCAGCTCCGCCGAGGTCATCGGCTCCAGCAGCGCGACCAGATAGGTCTGCGCGATGAACAGCACGCCCGCCAGCGCCAGACAGAACAGCACGGCCCGCGCCACCTGCCGGGAACCGCCCGTCACTTCCTCGGCGAACGAGGCGACGGCGTCGAAGCCCAGATACGACAGCACCGCGACCGACACCGCGCCGAGCACCGCCGCCAGGGAGAAGCCCGTGTCGCTCGTGAACGGCGTGGACCAGCCGCGCTCGGCGCCGTTCCGCGCGAGCACCACGACGGCCGACACCACGAACACGAGCAGCACCACGATCTCCATCGCGAGCACCGCGAAGCCGACCCGGGCCGCCGCCCGCACGCCCCGCAGGTTGAGCAGTGTGGTGATCACTACGGCGATAGCGGTCCACACCCACCGGTCGACGGAGGGCACCAGCGCCTCCATCGCGATTCCGGCGAAGAGATAGGCCACGGCCGGGATCAGCAGATAGTCGAGCATCGCCATCCACCCGGCGATGAACCCGGGCCCCTCGCCGAGTCCCTTGCGCGCGTACGCGAAGACGGAGCCGGCCTGCGGGGCGACCCGGACCATCTGCGCGTAACTGAAGGCGGTGAACGCCATTGCGACGGTCGCCACCACATAGACCAGCGCCACCGACCCGTGCGACCGGGCGTCGAGCGTGCCGAAGACACCGACAGGCGCCATGGGGGCGATGAAGAGCAGCCCGTAGACGACAAGGTCGCGGAAGCCCAGCGTCCGCCGCAGACCGCCCCCGTCCGCCGCCCGGCCGTCCGTCTTCCGGCTGTCCGTCCCCCGGCCGTCCGCTGACTCTCCGTCCGCACCGGTGCCGGTGTCGGCCATCGAAGCCCTCCGTCGATCGCGTACGCCCCAGTGTCGACAGGACGCCTGAACTTTCGCCTCTTCTGGACGGCCTTACGATGGGACGCATGACTGCTACGTCCCGCCCGTCGCCCGCCGCCACCATCAGTGGAGACGCCGCGCGCCGCGCCGGCAAACGCGTCCTGCTCGCCGCTCCCCGTGGTTATTGCGCGGGGGTGGACCGCGCCGTGATCGCCGTCGAGAAGGCTCTGGAGCAATACGGCGCCCCGATCTACGTCCGCCATGAGATCGTCCACAACAAGTACGTCGTGCGGACCCTGGAGAAGAAGGGTGCGATCTTCGTCGAGGAGACGGCGGAGGTTCCCGAGGGATCCATCGTCATGTTCTCCGCGCACGGCGTCGCGCCGGTCGTCCACGAGGAGGCGGCCGGGCGCAGGCTCGCCACCATCGACGCGACCTGCCCCCTGGTCACCAAGGTCCACAAGGAAGCCGTCCGCTTCGCCGGCGAGGACTACGACATCCTGCTGATCGGCCACGACGGCCATGAAGAGGTCATCGGTACGTCCGGCGAGGCGCCGGACCACATCACCCTGGTCGACGGCCCGGACGATGTCGCGAGCGTCGAGGTCCGCGACGAGTCGAAGGTCGTCTGGCTCTCGCAGACCACGCTCTCCGTGGACGAGACCATGGAGACGGTCGACAAGCTCAAGGAGAAGTTCCCGCAGCTGATCTCGCCGCCGAGCGACGACATCTGCTACGCCACGCAGAACCGTCAGATCGCGGTCAAGCAGATGGGCGCCGACGCGGACCTGGTGATCGTCGTCGGCTCCAAGAACTCCTCCAATTCGGTCCGGCTGGTCGAGGTCGCCCTCGGCGCGGGCGCGCGCGACTCCCATCTGGTGGACAGCGCCGACGAGATCGAGGAAGTCTGGCTGGAGGGCGTCGCCACGGTCGGCGTCACGTCCGGCGCCTCCGTCCCGGAGATTCTGGTCGAAGGCGTCCTCGAGTGGCTCGCGCAGCGCGGCTTCGAGGACGTCGAGATCGTCAAGGCGGCCGAGGAGTCGATCACGTTCTCGTTGCCCAAGGAGCTGCGCCGCGATCTGCGCGCCGAGGCGGCAGCACTCGCCGGGAAGTGAGGAACTGACGGGGAATTGGTGCGGACGCGTCATGGAAGTGGGCGTCCGCACCACGGAAGTCCGCGTCCCGGAAGTCGCTGTCGGCGTCTGGCCGTAACGTTGTGTCCATGAACGTTTTCGGAGTGGACATCGGCGGTTCGGGAATCAAGGGTGCGCCCGTGGACCTGGAGCGTGGCGACCTCGTGGAACCGCGGCACAAAGTACTCACCCCGCACCCGGCGACACCCGAGAGCGTCGCCGACGGCGTGGTCGAGGTCGTGCGGCACTTCGGCTGGTCGGGCCCGGTCGGCATCACCTTCCCCGGCGTGGTCACGGGTTCCGTGATCCGTACGGCCGCCAATGTCGACAAGGCGTGGATCGATGTGGACGCGGGGCAGGTGCTCGGCGACCGGCTGGGCCTGCGGGCCACGGTCCTCAATGACGCCGACGCGGCGGGCGTGGCGGAGATGGCCTTCGGCGCGGGACGCGGCCGCAAGGGCGCGGTGTTCCTGCTGACCTTCGGTACGGGCATCGGCAGCGCGCTCTTCATAGACGGCAAGCTCGTTCCCAACACCGAGCTGGGCCATCTGGAGCTGAACGGCCATGACGCGGAGAAGCGTGCCTCCACGAAGGCCAAGGAGGACGAGGACCTGAGCTGGCAGCACTGGGCGCACCGCGTCCAGAAGTATCTGGCGCATGTGGAGATGCTCTTCTCGCCCGAGCTGTTCATCATCGGCGGTGGTGTGAGCCGCAAGGCCGACAAGTTCATCCCGCTGATCGAGGGGATCAGGGCCGAGATCCTCCCGGCCGAACTGCAGAACAACGCGGGCATCGTGGGCGCCGCGATGGCGGCGGCGGGACGGTGAGGTAGCGGGCGACGGTGACGTAGCGGGCCCGGGGCGGCCCGCGGAGAACGGCCGGGACAGGACCCGCACCCGCGTCAGCCGCGCCGCACGGCCCGGGACGCGGTGGCCCCGGTCCTGGCCGTGCCGGCTCCGGTTTTGGCCGCACCGGCTCCGGTCCTGGTGGTGGCCGCGTCCCGGGCGACCTGCCGCCGCCCCATCTGCCGGATCTTCCGTACGGACGCGATGAGCCCGGCGACGAGTGTGCCGCCGTACAGCCAGCCGGCGTGCACAGCCAGCGTGGTGACGACGGCCATCGTGTGCCCGCCGAAGCCCCCGGTCCCGCCGGAGATCGGAAGCGTGCCGACCGCGAAGGCGATCGGCACGCTGATCGGGGCGCTCACCAGGTCGGCGGTACGCACCCAGAGCGCGGTCAGCGCGCTGACCGGCAGGAACAGCAGCCCGTAGACCAGCGGCGCACCGTCGAAGAGCAGCTGGTCCAGGAAGCCGAAGGCCAGCATCGTCGCGACGGCGAACAGGCCCGCACCGAGTCCGGTGAGCCGGGGATTGGGCAGTCTGCGCAGACGGAGCAGGACGGGCGGCACCCGTCGCCGGGGCGCCGCCGGCTCCGGGTGGACACCGGCGGGTCCGGCGACGGCGCCCTGCGGTGCGAGGGGGGTCCGCGGCCGCTGTCCGCGCCGGGGCTGACGTGTCCTGTGCTGCTCCACCCGGACAACGTAGGTGGCGGAGGGGGATGAATCAGGGGTTGGACACGCCCTTTGGGTGACCTTGCCGTTGAGTTCGAGGCGTCCGGCCAGGTCGCGGGGCGCCCGGCACCCGTCGTCGGCCGCCGCGCCCCGCCCGTAAACTGGGGGATCGGCCCGCCCGGGCCACACAGGCCATCAGCCAGTCCTCACTTCAGGAAGTCGCCAACGTGTCGCTCACGATCGGAATCGTCGGCCTGCCGAATGTCGGCAAGTCGACCCTGTTCAACGCCCTGACCAAGAACGACGTGCTGGCGGCCAACTACCCGTTCGCCACCATCGAGCCCAACGTCGGCGTGGTCGGCGTGCCGGACCCGCGGCTGAACAAGCTCGCCGAGGTCTTCGGCTCCCAGCGGATCCTCCCGGCCACGGTCGACTTCGTCGACATCGCCGGCATCGTGCGCGGCGCCTCGGAGGGTGAGGGCCTGGGCAACAAGTTCCTGGCGAACATCCGTGAGTCCGACGCGATCTGCCAGGTCATCCGGGCCTTCAAGGACGAGAACGTCGTCCATGTCGACGGCAAGGTCTCGCCCAAGGACGACATCGAGACGATCAACACCGAGCTGATCCTCGCCGACCTCCAGACGATCGAGAAGGTCCTCCCGCGCCTCCAGCGGGAGTCGCGCATCAAGAAGGACGTGCTCCCCAAGGTCAAGGCCATCGAAGAGGCCCAGGCCATCCTGGAGACGGGCGAGACCCTCTTCTCGGCGGGCATCGTCCAGGGCACCGAGAAGTCCGAGCCGCTGCACGATCTGCATCTGCTCACCACCAAGCCCTTCCTCTACGTCTTCAACGTCGACGAGGACGAGCTGACGGACGACACCTTCAAGGACGAGCAGCGCGCCCTGGTCGCCCCCGGCGAGGCGATCTTCCTCAACGCCAAGCTGGAGTCGGACCTCGCCGAGCTGGACGACGAAGAGGCGCTGGAGCTTCTCCAGTCGGTCGGCCAGGAGGAACCGGGCCTGGCCACCCTCGCCCACGTCGGTTTCCGCACCCTGGGCCTCCAGACCTACCTGACGGCCGGCCCCAAGGAGTCCCGCGCCTGGACGATCAAGAAGGGCGCCACGGCCCCCGAGGCGGCCGGTGTGATCCACACCGACTTCCAGAAGGGCTTCATCAAGGCCGAGGTCATCTCCTTCGCCGACCTGGTCGAAACGGGCTCGGTGGCCGAAGCCCGCTCCGCGGGCAAGGCCCGTATGGAGGGCAAGGAGTACGTCATGCAGGACGGCGACGTAGTCGAATTCCGCTTCAACGTGTAGGCGCAATTCCACCACGTCGGCTTTGGTAAGTGTGCAGGTCGGAAGGGGTTCGGCTCTTCGTAGTCGGGCCCCTCGCTCTTTCCCGTGCTGGGATAGTGCTGGGAAACCTGACGTACTGTCACCTAGCGTTCGAGCTGCTTCAGACGCGGTTACCTGTGGCGCGGATCGACTGCGCGTACGGGTTCACGGCGGCTGTCGGCGCTTCACCGGGTCTTCTCTGCGTCGTTCTGGGACAAGCCGCGAGGTTGTTGTCCACGGCTGCTGATGTCTGGGGCCCCTCGGTTCGAGGCTTCTGATCAAGGCCGTTCCCGTTTCGGGACAGAGAACGCGACTCCCCTCCTGTAACGGGCGCGGTAGGCTCGACCAGGCAGGATGCGGGCCCTGCCGGCGAAGGAGACGCGGGAGGACGGGACAGTGACCGCAGTGGGAGGGGCCCCGGTGTCCGGGGTGCCGAAGCCTGGGCCGGTGAGGCCGCCCCGGCAGTGGTCGCAGGAGCGGATCTCCCCGTACCCGTGGGAGCAGGATGCCCTGGATCACGTACGGCAGCTCATGCCGCACGCCGAGCCCTACCGGGCTTGGGCCGCCTTCTCTTTCACCGCGCAGTCCGGGCGCGTCAACGAATGCGATCTGCTGATCGCCGTTCCGGCGGGGCTCTTCCTCATCGAGGTCAAGAGTCACCCGGGTCAGCTCCACAACACCGGTTCCACATGGAACTTCCGTGGCCAGGACCGTACGCGAACCATCACCAACCCCTTGCACTTCAACGACATGAAGTCCAAGGAACTGAAGAGTCAGCTCCAGTGGGCAGCACGCAAGTTGGGCATCAGTGATCGCGTCGTGCCGCGCATCGAGCCTGCCGTGTTCCTTTCCGCCCCGGACCTGGAAAGCCGCCTGGACGAGGTCCAGCAGATCAAGGTCTACGGTCGTGACGACGGTGCGAGCGGTCTGAAGCGGATCTGGCAGGACTTCCTCGGACTGCCGCCGGACCGTCCGGAGCGCCGCATCACCCCGGAGTTCTCCCGGCATACGCTCCCGCAGCTCCTGAAAGCCATCGGTATCCGCCAGTCCGCCACTCATCTGCGGTTCGGCGAAGCCTGGAAGATGGAGCCCCATCCGCTGGACGCCGGCCCGTCCTGGGAGGACCGCCTCGCGTCCCGTGACGACGGGATGGTCCAGGAGGAGGGCCGGGTCCGTATCTACCTGGTCAGCCAGATGGCGACCGAGGCCGCCCGGAAGGCCACCGAGCGTGCCGCGCGCCGTGAGTACCAGGTGCTCCAGGGCATCAACCACCGTGGCATCGTCGACGCCGTCGAATTCCGTGAGCACCAGGGCGGCCCGGCGATCCTTTTCCGCCACCGCCACACCGATCTGCGGCTCGACCAGTATCTGGACATCTACGGCGGGAAGCTGACCCCCGAGACACGTCTTGATCTGGTCCGGCAGCTCGCTGAGGCCGTCCGCTACGCACACAACCGTTCGCTGTACCACCGGGCACTCGCGGCGCGGTCGGTGTACGTCTCCTTCAAGGAGGGCGGGGCCCATCCCGAACTGCGGATCACCGACTGGCAGACCGCGGCCCGGGACTTCGACTCCAACGCCACCTTCTTCCGCTCCATCGGCGGCTCCGCCCTCGACGCGGCACTCATCGAGGACGCGGCGCGCGTCTACCTCGCTCCGGAGACGGATCAGCCGTACGCCGACCCTGGCGATCTGGACGTCTTCGGACTCGGGGCGGTGGCCCATTTAATCCTGACCGGTCTGCCGCCGGCCACCCAGCGCAGCGCGCTGAGCGATCGCCTGCGCACGGACTCGGGTCTGCGCCTCTTCGCGGTGGCGGACGGGCTGCCCGACGCCCTGGACGACCTCGTCTTCCAGGCGACCCGGACCGATGTCAACGATCGCATCGGCTCGGTGGAGGAATTCCTCGACCTCCTCGACGAGGCTGAGCGCGCCAGCGTGCTGCCCGATTCCCCGGCCTCGACCGGTGTCGACCCGCTGGAGGCATTGCCCGGTCAGTCGCTCGACGCCGAGTGGTCGGTTCGACGGGTCCTCGGCACCGGAGCCACGGCCCGTGCGCTGCTCGTGGAGCGCACGGCCCCTGACTCCGGTGACGAGGACGGGCACATCCAGATCGACGAGCACGTCTTCAAGGTGGCGCTCGACGAGGAGCGGGCGGGCAGGCTACGGGCCGAGGAGCGTGTGCTCGGCACGGTCGGCGGCGGAGCGGTCGTCCAGTTGCGCGGGGAAGGGCTGCGGGAGATCGGTGGCCGCACGGTCCTGGAGCTGGAGTACGCCGGCGAGCAGTCTCTCGGTGAGCGGCTGAGGGGCCAGGGCCGGCTCACCTTCCATGAGCTGGAACGCTTCTCGGACGACCTGTTCCACGCCCTTGATCAGCTTGCCGGACACGGGGTGCGGCACCGTGACATCAAGCCGGACAATTTCGGTATCCAGCGGCGCAAGGACCGTACCTGGCAGCTGAAGCTCTTCGACTTCTCGCTGACCGACGCCTCCGACCGGGACGTCAAGGCCGGCACCCGCAACTATCTCGACCCGTTCCTCGGGTCGATGCGCCGCGCCCACTACGACGATCACGCGGAGCGGTACGCGGCGGCCGTCACCCTCCACGAGATGGCCAGCGGTGAGCGCCCGGTGTGGGGCGACGGGCAGAACGACCCGCTCACCAATGAATCGGTGCCCCTCCATATTGCGGCCCAACTGTTCGAACCGGCATTGAGTGAGGGCCTCGTACGCTTCTTCCACCGGGCACTGCACCGTGACACGGAACACCGTTACGACACGCTGACGCAGATGCGGGACGAGTGGAGGCAGGTGTTCCGCGCAGCGGACTTGACCGGTCCCACCACCCCGTCCGCGGTCGGCGCCGCGTCCAACGACCCGGCCAAGGACCGGGACAGAGCGGCTGCGGCGGCCGACACCACGACACTCCTGGAGGCCGCAGGCCTGTCCCCCCGGGCGGTGTCCGTCGCCAACGACCTGCACGCCTACCGGGTCGGCGATCTGCTGAACCTCCAGCCGTACGTCATCTCCCGGGCGCGCGGCGCAGGTGCGCTGGTCCGCAAGGAACTGAACCGGCGTCGCAAACAATGGGCGGCAGCACTGCTGCCGGCCTCCGACGGGAAGCCCCCCCAGGCCGCACCCGCCGCTCCCGCGGTCCAGGAGTTCGCCATGGCGGACGGTGCGGCTCCGGAGCGAATCCTGTCGATAGACGAGATGGCTGCCCTGCTCACCCCCGCGTCGGGGCGCAAGGGTTCTCATCGCGCGGGCGTCGTCCGGCTCACGCTGGGGCTTCCGCCCGAAGAAGGCGGTCTGTCCCCGTTGGGGGCCTGGCCGGTCCAGGCGCGCATCGCCGATCACCTGGGCATCAAGCAGCCACCGGTCTCCCGTCATCACCGTATCGAGATCAAGCAGTGGGCCGAGGCGGCCTGGCTCGTACCGGTACGGACCGAACTGGTCGACATCGTTACTGCCGCCGGGAGGGTCATCACCGCCTCGGAGGCAGCCGCCGAACTGCGTGCTCGCCACGGAGCGGGCAGTGACACCAGCGAACGGATCCTGGCCAGGTCACTCGCCGTGGTCAGGGCCGCCGTCGAGGCCGAGACGGCGGACACGGCGGGGGCGGGGGACGGTTCCGGAAGCGAGGGCACGCAGCAGCACGAACCCCGGCTCGCGGTGCACCGGCGCGGCGAGGCGATCCTCATCGCTGCCGAGTCGCTGCCCGGTACAGAGGACCCCAGTCCGGGGGAACTGGCCGATTACGCGGGGTTGTTGGGGGCATCGGCCCATCAGCTGGCCCGGCGGGACCCGTTGCCCGGCCGTGCCGAGGTCCTCCGTGAACTGCGAGGCGTACCGGCCCCCGACGGTTTCGCCCCGCTCGCGGACAACCGCCTGGTGGCACTGGCCGCCACCGCCGCCGCCCGGACCGCGGTCACTCCGCGCCTGGAGCTGTATCCGCAGGATCTGAGCCTGGAGCGGGCGCTGCGCATCTCTCAGGCGGGGGCCGGAGTCCGTCACGACCGGGGCATCACGGTCCCCGGCCTGGTGGCGCGGCTGCGGGCGCGGTTCCCCGACCTCGACCTTCTGGCGGGCGGCAGCGAGCCGACCCATGTCGAGCTCGAGGACGCGCTCGAAGGAGCCCGTTTCGACCTGAGGTTCGACCACGATTCCCTGACGTTTTTCCCGCGCAGGGCCGAGCCGTCCACTTCCCGCACCTCTACCGGCACCCTGACCAGCTACCTTCCTCCTCGTCCGGTCTCACGGGCGGACCGGGAAGATCCGCACGGGCTGATGCGTGCCCGGCTCACCGACAGGGCCGCGCGCGGTGGTTTCCTCGCTCTCACGGTGAAGCGCACCGTGCTCGCGGGGACGGCGGAGCGGGTGGCGTCGGCCTTCGGGCCCGAAGGCGTAGTCGCGGTCGATGTCGCGGGGATGTTCCTGCGGACGCTGCGGGAACTGGCGGACGAGAAGGGCCAGGACTGGCAGAAGTTCCTGCGTGCCGACAGTAATTCGGCCCCTGGCCGCATCAAGCCCGGCCTCGCCTCCTTCGCCCGCGTCGTCTGGCAGCGGATGGAGGACGCCCTGCTTGAGCGGGCGGCCCCGCCCCGCACGGTCCTCTTCCTCCACGACGCCGGGCTGGTCGCCCGCTACTGGGACGAGGGCGGCCACGGCTTCCTGACCCGCCTCCAGGGCGCGGCCCGCAGACCGGAGACCGTCCCGTACGGTCTGTGGCTGCTGTGCCCGGTCGAGACGCGGTCCCAGCCGCCGCGCCTCGACGGACGGACGGTCGAGGTGATCGGGGGCGACGGGGAGAAGGAGCACCTGGAGGCGGGGTTCGTGGAGTCGCTCGGGGACGAATGAGCTCCCGGGGCGCCCCGCTCGGCAGTTCTCAGGCCTTGCTGCGCTTGACGCCGCCCTTGCGGCCGATGTCGAAGGCGAGCCGGTAGATGTCGGGGAGGTCGACGGCGCCGTTGGTGCGGTAGGTGGTCACGCCGAGTTTTTCGAGTTCGGCGAGCAGCGCGACAGGGTTGTCGGGGTGCTGGGGCCCACTCCCCGCGTTCTTACGCTCCAGCACCTTGCGGAGTTCGGCCGTGAAGCCTCGTGAGCTCCATGCGTAGTGAACGGCGGATGGTTCCATCGGTACTTGGCTGCCGGCGAGGAGCTCGACCGCCAGCGCTGCCCAGCCGAGGTCGTCCTGGAGTTCCCGGACCCGGACGCCGGCCGCGTGGCTGAGGCTCTCGCGGATGGCTTCGTAGTACAGCGGCAGCGGGTGGGTGGCATCCGCGTCTGCGGTGAGCTGCGCTGCTTTCCGTAGCGTGGAGAGCAGCGTGCGTGGACTGATTCGGCCGAGACCGTCCTGAAGGTGGTTCGGGATCCAGGTGTAGGTATGTCCCTTGCGGCGGTCCGTTCCCATGAAGGGGCCGGCCAGCGTGACGAAGAGGCGTTCCTGGGCTTTCTGGTCGGCGAGCACCTCGACGGGTGCGATGTAGCGGCCCTCCTCGATGCGCCAGTCCCCTTCGGTGGAGTCCCTGAACGCCTCCGCCTGCTCGGAGGAGTGGTTGCCGAGTTGGTGGAAGAACAGCCCGTAGAGGTTCTCCCGGCTCCAGGAGAGGTCGGCGGCGTTCGCGTCCAGTTTGGAAGCGTCGGCGAAGTTCCGGGGAGCGCTGTCGTACATGTCGGGCCGCACGAAGATCTTGGCGCGCAGCGTGGTGGTGGTGAGGCGGAGTTCCAGCGCGACCTCGAACAGCCCGGACAGCAGCAGGTCGATGTGAGCGCGTTCCGAATGGAGGTGGTCCAGGGCGTCGAAGAGGAAGATCAGGGTCTTGCCCTGCTCACGGGTCTCCCGGTCCGCCTTGCGCAGTGCGGTCTCGTACGCGTCTCCGTTCCGGGCGGTCCACCGGATGCGGTCGATCCAGCTGTCGAGCGCGACGACCTGGGGCACCTTCAGCGCCATGAGGACGACTGCGGACCACAGATCCTTCGGCTGGAGGTTGTCCTCCTTGTCGAAGTCCTGGATGAGGGAGGCGATGGCCCGTCTCCCGGGGAAGACCGGTTCGTCGCCGCCTTCGAGGCCCCAGGCCGTGATGACCTCGGTGTGGCTGAGCCTGGGCATGAAGTAGGAACGGGCGGCCACCTCGCGAAGAACGGGGTCGGTCAGAGCCTTCGCCCAGTACGTCTTGCCCGTACCGCGTGCCCCGCGTACCACGGTGGCATCCGGGGCCAGCGCCTCCCGGTGGGACGAGGGCGTGAACATGGTGCGGAGGTCGGGCGTGGTGGTGTTGGCGTCCGGTGCGCCCCGGAGTGCCTCGATGATGAGGTTGCGGTTGGCCAGGGTCTTCGGGTCCGTCATGCGAGATCCTCGTACGGGTCGTGGACCAGTTCTTCCACCGCGTTGAGGAAGTCCCGATAGGCGGCACGGACGAACGGGAGCCTCGTCCAGTTGGGGCTGCGTTGCGGATCGAGCCCCACCAGGTCGTTACCGAACAGGATGGGGACGGGGGCGTACGGCTTGTCGTCGACATCGCCCTCGGCAGGGAGGTACGGCTCGGGGGTGTCGTCGTCGGGCAGGTCGTACAGGGTGGCCATGAACTCGTCGTAGGCGTGCCGGCGCAGCGTGTTCAGACGGTTTATGTCTCCGGCCGAGTGGAACATCGCCGCCACGATGTGCAGGCGGTCCCGCATGACACGTGCCTGATCGGGCTGCTTCTTCCACTGCTCGAACAGCATGCGGTAGCCCTCCCAGGTGGAGGGGTTGTCGACGGCGAAGAGCAGGGCGTGGTCACTGAGCCGGGTCAGCGTCACCGCCGCGATGTCGTGGATGCCCGCCCGGCTGTCGAGGAGTACGACGTCGGGACGGCGGCCGTTCTTCTTCTCGGTCTGTTCCTCGCATGCGGCGATCGCATCCTCCAGCCGCTGCGCGAAGGGCCGGGGCATGTCCCCGGGCTGTTCGGGAGGGAGATCGCTGTAGATGCGGTTGAGCTTGGCGAGGTAGTCGTACGGCTCCCCGTTGCGAGGGGTTCCCGAGGCCGAGGAGAGCCAGATCTCTCCGTTGCCGTCCTTCGGGGTGAGGGAGGACTTGGCGAGAAGGTCAAGGCCGTCCGCATTGCCGACGGCCGACTCGACGAGATGGTCCACGATGCCGTGCCGGGAGGCGGCTCCCGGATCCGCGAGCAGGTTCGACACACCCGGGGATTCGAGGTCGAGGTCGACCACGAGCACACACTTGCCCAGGTCGGCCAGGTGCCGGGCCAGAACGGCGGTCGCGGTGGAGCGGCCCACACCGCCCTTGAACCCGTACAAGGCGATACGGGGCCACGGGCGGGGAGAGGCCGATTCCTGGTCGTCGGTGCCAGGAGCGGACCAGTCGGCGCCGACGACAGTGCGTTCCAGTATGCCTACGCGGCCGTGCCGGTCCTCCTCGCGCTCCTGGAGGACGATCAGTTCCGGAGCGTCGAAGAACGCGCTCGCGGAGAACATGGTGCCGGCCGTCTGTACGGGATTGTTCGCGGCGAAGGGGCCGAGTTGCTCGCGGAACGTCTGGCGGAGCTGGGTGAGGTGGTCGGAGTCCGGTGCGAGCTCGTCGTCCCGGTCGTCGATCAGCAGGGTGGTGCGGCCGGACAGGTCCCGGACGAGAACGACGTCATGACCGCCCGCGGCAGCGGTGTCGGCGAGCGCACGCGCATGCTGCCACGCGTCGTCGAATCGGGCTGATTCCGTCATGGGGTCCAGTCGCTTCCTTGGGTCACTTCGCCGAGTCGTAGGCATTGATCAGACTGAGGACGGTCGCCAGGTGGCGGGGGAGCCGGCCGGGGGGGAAGCCGTCGCCGTCACGGTAGCGGTGGAAGACGTCCCATTCGTCGGACGGGGTACTGAACGGGTTCTGGGCCGGGATCTGCTGAAGGATCAGACTTCCCCGGTGGCCCGAGGCTATGAGCTGGAGGTGGTCCAACACCTTGGGCATGTGCTCGTGCCAGGTCCGCTTGTCCTGCGGAGTCTTCTGGGTGTACGGCTTGCCGTACTGGGTGTCCTGCTTAGCACCGAAGAAATCCATCAACATCGCCTTGACCACACACTCCGCCGCCAGGCCGGCAAGGTGATCGGCGGGACCGGTGAACTTCACGTCCTGCGACAGCTGTAGTGCTGCCTTGTAGTGGTCGTGTCCCGCCTTCAGGAAGGTGTGCGGGGGAGGCGTCGGTGTGGTCGGGGCCGTCACGACGATCACTTTAGTGGTGGGGAGGAGGGGGAGAGCGGTCTTTTCGCACACGGGAAGCCCAGCCTCGCCAGTGAGGCTGGCAGGATTGCAGGGCCTGGCCGTGGGATGCGCGGCGGGCGATGGCGCGGTGCGGTGAGAAGGAAGCGGAAAGTGACTGTGGAGAAGGCGGGTATGGCGGGCCCAGCGGGCCTGGACAAGGAAGCCCTGGTCAAGGACCTGAAGCGACTGGTCCTCGACCTGGAGGACGACCTGCGTGCCCGCAGCGAGACGGTCGACGAGTTCCGTGAATGCCTGGACGAGGAGTACCGGCAGGCGAAGGAGGCCAAGCGGATCGCGGCCCCCTACCCGGCCTGGCGCGACGAGCGGGTCACTCAGGCCGCCGCCGCGTGGGTGCTCGCCTGTGTCTTCGTCCGCTTCTGCGAGGACAACGGGCTGATCGAGGAGCCCTTCCTCGCCGGACCCGGCGAGCGCCTTGCCGAGGCGGAGGCCCGCCACGACCAGTTCTTCCGCGAGCGACCGCACCTCAACGACCGCGACTGGCTGATCGCCTCCTTCCACCACCTCGCCGGTACGAACACCACCGTCGCCGGCCTCTTCGACGAGAACCACAACCCGCTGTGGAGCATCACCCCGAGCTACGACGCGGCGACGAAGCTGCTCGCGTTCTGGCGGAGGTGGGGCGCGGCGGGCGAGATCCGGTACGACTTCACAGACGCGGAGTGGAGCACGCGGTTCCTGGGCGACCTGTACCAGGAGCTGAGCGAGCACGCCCGCAAGACGTATGCGCTGCTCCAAACCCCCGAATTCGTCGAGGAGTTCATCCTCGATCTGACACTGGAACCGGCGATCGAGGAGTTCGGCCTCAACGCGGTCCGGGAGGACCCTCTGGACCCGGAGGGGGAGCCACTGCGAGGGCTACGGACCATCGACCCGGCGTGCGGGTCGGGGCACTTCCTGCTCGAAATCTTCGACCGGCTCTTCAAAAAGTGGCGTATCGCCGAACCAGGCACGGACGACTGGACGTTGGTCCGGCGTTCCCTGGAGTCCGTCCACGGCTGCGACAAGAATCCGTTCGCGGCGAGCATCGCCCGCTTCCGGCTGCTTGTCGCCGCGATGAAGGTCGCGGGTGCGGAGCGGCTGGCGCAGGCGCCGTCGTTCCCGATCAACGTTGCGGTCGGCGACTCGCTGCTGCACGGGCGCGGCGCGGCGGGCATCCAGACCGAGATCGACCTGGACTCGCTCTTCGCGGACGCGGTCGTCGGGCGCGAGGACGAGGAGACGTACGCGTACGCGACGGAGGACGTCTGGGAGTACGCGAAGCGGGCGGACCTGCTGGGGCGCGGGTCGTACCACGTGGTGGTGGGGAACCCGCCTTACATCACGGTGAAGGACAAGCAGGAGAACGAGAACTACCGGGCGGCGTACAAGGAGGTGTGCGCGGGGACGTACGCACTGTCCGTGCCCTTCGCGCAGCGGCTGTTCGACCTGGCGGTCAGGGGGCCGGGCGGGCGGCTCGGCGGGGGTGGGTTCGTCGGGCAGATCACGGCGAACTCCTTCATGAAGCGGGAGTTCGGCAAGAAGCTCATCGAGATCTTCTTCCGGAACCGGGTCGAACTGTCGCATGTGATCGACACGTCGGGGGCGTACATCCCGGGGCATGGGACGCCGACGGTGGTTTTGGTGGGGCGGAACCGGATTCCGAATCCGGAGCGGACGCTTCGGGCGGTGTTGGGGGTTCGGGGGGAGCCGGGGCAGCCGGAGAAGGGGAAAGAGGCGGAGGGGCTCGTATGGCGCGAGATTTCGCAGAAGACAGGAGCCCCAGGCAGCCCGTCGGATTGGGTGAGCGTCGTGGATGCGCCCAGCGCCAGTTTCAGTGAATTTCCGTGGAGCCTTGCCGGGGGAGGGGCAGGTGAACTGCAGGCGTATGTGGAATCCGCAGCAGTGAGTCGACTTGGAGATCGATGCACCAGTATCGGGAGAACTACAGCTAGTGGCGCGGATGATGCGTACTTTCTCCCCGACCGGATGACGGCCAAGCGGTTGAGGGAAGCGGCATCGGTTCGGGAACTTGTAACGGGAGATGGCGTTCGCGATTTCTCAATCTCGCGGGTGACTCAAATTCGCAACCCCTATGTCGATTCTGCCAACACGAAGCCAGTTGCTGAGTCTAGTTCTCTCGTCTCGCGTGGGCTGTGGCCGTATCGCGCCCTGCTTGAGCGGCGAGTCATCTTCGGGAAGACCATGGCAGAGAATGATTCGCCATGGTTCATGCATCTGGAGAATTACTCAAGCAAGCTGAATGTGGCTGACGGCCTGGGGTTTGCTTTCGTTGCCACACATAATCACTTCTCGTACGACCGAAGTGGCCGTCTTTTCAATCGAACTGCGCCAGTCATCAAGCTGCCGGAGGGGGCGGATGAGGATTCGCACCTGGAGTTGCTGGGGGTGCTCAATTCGTCGACGGCTTGTTTCTGGCTGAAGCAGGTCAGCCATGACAAGGGAAGCCAGTCAGGCACTGGTGGGTTTATGCACGATGAATGGGAGAGGTTCTACGAATTCACCGGCACCAAGCTTCAAGGATTTCCGCTTCCCGGTAGGATGCCGCTCGATCTCGGGCGGTTCATGGATCTCTCGGCGCGAGAACTGGCAAACGATGAGCCAGATGCTGTCGCAGGACGAGAGATTCCGCTCCGCGTCAACCTTGATGAGGCGCGGCGGAGGAACGAGGCCGTCAAGGGGAGGCTGGTTGCTCTTCAGGAAGAGCTCGACTGGGCTGTTTACGGCCTCTATGGCCTGCTGAGCTCGACTGAAGCGGGTCGAGGCACCCTGTCAGATTCCATGGCTGTTCCTGAAGTTGCCTTGGGTGAGCGCGCCTTCGAGATCGTGCTTGCCCGGCGTGTGGCTGAAGGCGAGACAGAAACTGTCTGGTTCGACCGGCATGGCGCAACCCCGATCGTGGACATTCCTGCGCATTGGCCGGATGAGTACAAGGCTGTGGTGCAGGCGCGGATCGATATTATCTCCTCGCGTCCCAGAGACATCGGGCTCATCGAGCGGCCCGAGTGCAAGCGGCGGTGGTCCGCCGAGTCGTGGGAGAAGAAGGAGCGGGCCGCGCTGCGGACCTGGTTGCTCGATCGGTGCGAGAGCGGTGAGTTGTGGTACGAGCTGCGGGACGGGATGAAGCAGCCGCGGTCGATGACGATCAACTACCTTGCGGACCGGTTGAGTTCGGATGCGAATTTTGTGTCTGTCGCGGCGCTTTACGCCTCCGATCATCTCGGAATGCCAGATCTTCCCCTGGGGCAGGTGCTCACCGAGGTCATCGCCGATGAGCACGTGCCGTATCTCGCTGCCCTGCGTTACAAGGACGCTGGGCTGCGCACCCGTGCCCAGTGGGAAGAGGTCTGGAAGGAGCAGCGGGAAGAGGACAAGGACGGTGTGCCCAGGGACATCGACCCGCCGAGCAAGTACAAGACGGCCGACTTCCTGCGACCCTCGTACTGGGCGAACCGAGGCAAGCTCGATGTGCCCAAGGAACGGTTCATCTCCTATCCCGAGGCGAGTCCGGATGGGGACTCGACGTTGATGCTCGGCTGGGCAGGGTGGGATCACAAGGACCAGGCGCAGGTGCTGTCCCAGTTGATCGATGCGCGGACCAAGGGTGATGGCTGGAGTACCGAGCGGATCGTTCCGCTGCTCGCGGGGCTGCGGGAGGTCATGCCCTGGGTGAAGCAGTGGCACGGGAAGCCGGACGCGGAGTGGGACGACGAAGTGCCGGCCGAGGTGCTGGAAGCCGACTTCGAGGCGTTGCTGCGCAGGCATGCGGTCGGTGACGCACAGTTGGAGGCGTGGCGGCCGGTGAAGAAGCCGCGTGGCCGGAAGGCGGCCGCACCGAAGAAGAAGGCCGTCGAGCAGGTCGAGTTGAGCGAGGAGTAGAGGAGCAGGTGGCTGTGAGGCGGCAGGAGTTCGCCGCCTCACAGGCCGTGCTTCAGGAGCCGGACGCGTACGCGGTGAAGGTCGACCAGGCGTCGGGCGTCACGGTGAACGGGCGGAGCCCGGTGTCTTTGAGCCGCGGACGTGGACCGCGTCCGGACGAAGTGTGACCTCATGCAGTTGTCGCCTTCGCCGCCGCTGTAGCTGCTCTTGACAGGACGGATCAGGCGGACCGCCGCACGGCAGGTGCGCGTGCGACCAGGGCTCGTAGCTCCTCCCGGCCGCGCTCCACGACGGCCAGGAGTTCCGCGGGCCGGGCGTCCGGCGGCAGCGGGGTGTCGGACACCAGGTCCAGAACCGTGCACGGGGTGTCCAGCCAGCGCCGGAGGGCCCGCCAGTGCTGGGTGCGCTTCGCGGGCAGGGACGGGTCCCAGGGGTCGGCGGCGTACGGAGTGCGGTCCTCGCCGTAGGTGTGCAGCAGGCCAGAGTGGCGGACCAGGCAGGGGAAGCAGAGACCGCAGTGGGCGTAAGGCACCCGGCCGCGGTTGCGGGCCGGGGGAGTGCCGCAGC
Source organism: Streptomyces sp. NPDC042201 (assembly GCF_055582185.1). Taxonomy (NCBI): domain Bacteria; kingdom Bacillati; phylum Actinomycetota; class Actinomycetes; order Kitasatosporales; family Streptomycetaceae; genus Streptomyces; species Streptomyces sp. NPDC042201. The sequence goes on from NZ_JBVJDS010000002.1 coordinate 46,434, forward strand.
TCAGGGTGGCCTCCAGGATCTCCTGGGGCAGGCCGGCGTCTCGGGCCGCCGCGCACACCTCGCCCTTGGTGAGTGCCGCGAAAGGGTTGACGACCCGGACCGCCTGCTCCGGCCGGTCCGCGATCTCCTCGATGACCCGGTTGAGGTGGTGCAGCGTCCACGGGTGCACCGAGCGGGTGGAACAGGCACCCGAACGGGCCGCGGACAGCGGAGGGTTGAGGGCGAGCTGCCCGTTCTCGGGGACGTGGACGACGGGGACGCGCTCGGCCGCGGCGGCATGCACGGCCGTGGCGGCGTACAACAGGCCGCGAGAGCGCGTGGAGCGTTCGAGGATGAACGTGGCGTCCTTCGGCCGGCGCACGGTCTGGCTCTGTTCGAAGCGGCGCAGAGTGCGCTCGCTCCGCCGGAGCACGGCCTCGTACACGGTGTCCTGGAGCGATTCGAAGTTCCGTTCCTCGAACGTGACCAGGAGCAGGGCGCGTGGGCTGCGTACGGTGGCGCGCTGGGCTGCCCAGCCCAGGGAGTCGAGGCCGCCGGAGAACAGGGCCACCTCGCGGGCGTACTCCTCGGGGCCGAAGGGCAGCGGGCGGGAGCGGGGACGCTCGTCGGCGTCGAAGGGGCGGAACTCGACCTCCCAGCGGTCACCCGTCACGGTCGCGAGCAGCGTGGTGAGGTGCGGGAGCGCGCGGGTCCACGCGTCGGGGGCGGTGACCGGGACGGACAGCCGGATGTGGCGGGTCCAGTGGTCGAACGTCTCCTCCCGGGAGGTGCAGCGGTCCGCGGCGAAGACGGCACGGGCTACCCGCTGGAGGTCGTCGGCCCAGTCCGGGGCGGGAGCCAGGAAGTGGTGGCGGTCGGGCGCTCGGACCGGGGACTCCCAGTACAGGGCGTCGCTCAGCGGCTGCCACGGGGGCTCCGGGGCCGGGGCGCGCGGGTGGGAGAGCCAGGAGCGGAGGACCGGTGTCCCTGTCATGCGGCTGGTGTCTTCTCGCTCGGAGGGGCGGTTGGCCCGGCAGCGGTACCGGCATCGGCGTCGGTGAGCAGACCGAGTGCCGCGCTCACCGCGCGCGGGACGAGGCCCCGCGCGACCTGCGCGAGCGTGCCGGCCGTCGGATCCTCAAGGGCCGCGACCGCGTCCTCGGCACGCTCCGCCGCTGCCGCGAGGTGCGCGGCCTCCTCGCACGGGTTCGGCACCAGGTGGAGTACCTGCCCGGCGACCCAGTCCGCGATGTGGTCCTCCGGATCGGCCAGCGGCAGCACCGGGACCGCGAGTCTGATGTTCTCGGCGACGACGATGTGCAGGAACTCGGCCACGATGTCCGCGAAGAACCACTGGTAGAGGCTGCAGAGCAGGTCGCCGGACCAGCCGGACCCCCCGGGGGTCAGAGCCTCGGGGTGGTGTGTGGCCATCCGGTCCGCGGTCGCCGCGGCCGCCCGCCGTACGGCCGCGTCGGCAACGGTGCCGCCGTCGCCGCCCACGGCCGATACGAAGTCGGACAGGAAGGCCGTACGGACGTCGCCTTCGTCCGCGTCGGCCGCACCCGCCTCGTCCAGGTCGTCCAGGCCGGTGCCATTGCCCGCCGCCAGGCTGTCCATGGCGGCCGTCAGCCGTTCACCGGCCGCGCAGGCGGCGTCCTGCAGACCGAAGGCCGACGGGTCCTCGCGCAGGGTCCGGTGCAGTACGGCCAGACAGTCCTCGGCAATTGCGTCCAGGCGTTCCGTGGAGTCCGGCCGGCCGGGGCGCCACGAGGAAAGGCGCCCCCTGATGCGGCTCCACTCGCCTGCCGGAGTACCGGGATTCCCCCTCGGCCCCGGCCACCGTGATGACGTACCCACCCGCTCCCCCTCCGTCACAGGTCGGCGAAACCGCGCCCCGGCGTGCCGTTGACGGCTCCCTCCTCAGGGGAACAGGGAGGCGGACCGCAGGGTAGGGCGCGACTCGGCCATGTCCGGCGAAACGGTCGGAACCCGTGGGCGCAACGTTGAGTTAGACGGAGAGGCCACTGTGGCGCAAGAGGTCACCCACGGTGATCAGCTGCCGTGCGAAGGGTGCGAAGGGTCGGTTCCGACCACGTACGGCCTGGCAAGATTGCCAGGGGGCGCGCAGCAGCAGCGTGTCACCGGTGCAGCCGGGGTGCCGGGGTCCAGCCGAGTGAGGGAATGATCGCCTGATGTCGACCAGAGAGCTCGTTCTGCGTGATGTCATCGCCGTGAAGGACGATGTCCACGCGGGCAACTTCAAGATCGATCTCTCTCAGGGCTTCAGCGAGACCGATGCGCGGGTGGCGGAGTACGTCGTCACCGAGCAGCTGCAGAAGCAGTTCCGCAAGGCGCTCGGACTCGTCGCCGCTGCCGTGCGCAGTGGTGACTCGCACGCCGCCTATCTGCACGGTTCGTTCGGCGCCGGTAAGAGCCACTTCCTGACCGTGCTGCACGCGGCGCTCAACAACCACCCGGCGACCCAGGGCAAGCCGCGCCTCGCCGAGGTCATGGCCGAGCACCAGGACTGGCTGCCCAGCAGCCGGTTCCTGATGGTGCCCTACCACCTGGTCGGTTCCACCGATCTGGACTCCGCGCTGCTCGGCGGGTATGTGCACACCGTGCGCCAGCTCCACCCCGAAGCGCCGACCCCCGCGGTCTACCGTGCCGACGCGCTGCTCGCCGACGCACACCGGCAGCGTGAGTTCCTCGCAGACGACGACAAGTTCCGGCAGTGGCTCGGAGCCGGGGCGCCGACGGCGAGTGCCGCCGTGGTGTCGGACGAGGACGACGCCGACGACGTGCCCCTCATCGACGCGGGCACGGGCGACATCGCCGTCCCGGTCGACTGGAGCAGTGCGGAGCTGGACCGGGCCTTCGCCGCGAGGGCCGGCGACCCGGACCGTGACCGGCTGGTGTCGGCGCTGGTCAGCGGCCCCATGGCGGCGTACGCCCAAGCGGCCCGCGGTGGCAAGGACTCCTTCATCCCGCTGGAGAACGGCCTGAAGGTCATCTCCCGGCACGCCCAGTCCCTCGGCTACGACGGTGTCGTGCTCTTCCTCGACGAGCTGATCCTCTGGCTCCAGGCGAACATGGGGCGGCAGGACTTCGTACGGGACCAGGTACAGCGCCTGGTCAAGCTGATCGAGTCCGCCGACGGGAACCGGCCGGTGCCGATCGTGTCCTTCATCTCCCGTCAGCGTGACCTGTCCCAGTTGATCGGCGCGGACGTCGCGGGCGCCGACGTGCAGAACCTCGAGCAGCAGATCGACTATCTCGCGGGGCGGGTCGATGTCGTGGAGCTGGAGGACAGCAACCTCGTCGAGATCATCAAGCACCGGGTGCTCGCCCCGCGGCCCGGTATGGAGCAGGCACGCGACGACGCGTTCAAGCTGGTCGAGTCCTCCAGGGACGAGGTGCGGCAGGTTCTGCTCGATGCGCAGGGCCGTACCGAGGCGGACTGGGACGACTTCCGCACGCTCTACCCCTTGTCGCCCGCCCTCCTCAACGTCCTGGTCGACCTCTCCGGAGCCCTGCAGCGTGAGCGGACCGGCCTCAAGCTCGTACAGGAGCTGCTCGGCCGACGCCTCGACGACCTCACGCTGGGCGAACTCATCCCGATAGGGGATCTGTGGGACGTCATCGCGACCCGCACCGGCGAGGCGTTCACCGCCAAGCTGCGCGCGGAGGCGGAGACCGCCCGCCGCTTCCACGAGCGGGTGCGCGAACATCTGCTGACCAAGTACGGCTCCGCCGACGACAAGCGGTTCCAGACCGACGACCGGCTCGTCAAGACGCTGCTGCTCGCCGCCCTCGCCCCGCACGTACCCGCCCTGTCCCGGCTCACCGGCGGCAAGCTCGCGGCCCTGAACCACGGCACGATCAGGACACGGGTCGGAGACGCGGGCTCCGTCGCCGCCAAGCGGCTGATGGAGCTGCAGTCCGAGGGCTTCGACGGCGAGCTGCGCAGCGAGGGCGACAGCGGCGACCCGGTGTTCCATCTGCACCTGTCCGACCTCGACGTCGAGCCGCTCCTCGAAGAGGTGCAGGGCGTCGCCGACCAGCTCGGCTACCGGCGGCAGTGGATCAAGGACCAGCTGTGGGCCGCGCTCGGTGTCCCCGACACCCAGGCGTTCGTCTGCCTGCGGGAGGTCGTCTGGCGCGGAACGAAGCGCACGGCCGAGTTCGTCTTCGGTAATGTGCGTGATCCGCACCTGCCCGACGAGGAGTTCAGGCCGCAGCTCGGCAGCGACCTCCGGATCGTCCTCGACTACCCCTTCGACGACGGCGACCACTCGCCGATGGACGACGTCCAGCGGGTCGACCGGATGAAGCGGGCGGGAAAGGCCGCCCCCACCGTCGTCTGGCTGTCCGACTTCCTCTCCGAGCAGAAGAGCCGCAACCTCGGACGCCTCCTCAAGATCAACTATCTGCTCGAACGGGACCGGCTCGAAGAACACACCGCCACCCGCCCCGCCGAGGAACGCATCCAGATCCGGAACCAGCTCAAGGCGTCCAGGGACAGCCTCACCGGTCAGCTCACCGACGCGCTCCAGCAGGTGTACGGCATCGCACGGGCCGAGCCCGGAACCACGGGAGCAGAGGTCCCCGAGGGAAAGCACCTGCTCACCCTTCAACCCGGCTTCACCCGTACCAACCCCGAAGCGGCCGTCAGCTTCGAGGAGAACCTGTTCCTCGTCGCCGACGGGATCCTCGCGGCACGCCACCCCAAGCACCCGGACTTCGACCCGCGCCTCACCCGTAAGGCCGTCACCAAGGGCGACCTGAAGACCACACTGACGTGGATCAACCGGGCCATGGCGGACGGCACCCGCCGCGTCGTGGTCGACGGACACCAGCTGGTCACCGTACGGAAGATCGTCCACGCGCTGGGGCTCGGAGAGGTGCACGACGGCCCGCTCAACGTCACCAACGACTGGCGGCTGAGGATCAACAAGAAGGCGGCGGAGAACCCCGACACCGGCACCGACCTGTCGGTCGAGGACATCCGCACCTGGATCGAGGAGCTCGGCTACACCGGCCTGGACCGCAACGTCAGCAACCTGGTCATCGCGACCTACGCCCTGCTCGACGACCGCACCTGGGTCTACCAGACCTCGCCGCTGGCCCAGGCTCCCGACCTCGAACGGATCGGCCAGGGGTACGGACTGCGGGCGGTGGAACTCCCCGGTGAGGAGGAGTTCACCGTCGCCCTGGGACGCGCGGGAAAGATCTTCGGCGAGACGGTCTCACGGGTGCTGTTCGCCCGGAACGTCGCCAACCTCGCGGAGAAGGTCCGCAAGGTCGCAGACGACCACCGGCGGGCCCTCGGCGACGCACGCACCCTGCTGCAGGACAACGCCGCCCGCCTCGGCCTGGAAGGACCGGGCGGCGCGGACGCCCCGCGCATCAGGTCCATGAAGGCGGCGGCAGACCTCGTTGCGCGGCTTCTGCGCACCGACGCCCCCGCCTCGCTGGTGAGGGAGCTGGCCGCCGCGGCGTACGACGTCACGGACGGGGAGATCGGGGCAGCGCTCAAACAGGCCCCCGAAGTACTCACCGCGCTGCGCTCCCCCGACTGGACGGAGGACCTCGACACGGTCCGTGAGCTCGCGAACCGGGACGACAGCGTCGGTGACCGGGCCGGCTGGCTCCTCGCCCAGGTGTCCCGGACCGCCAACGAGCACGAGGAGGAGTCCTCGCTCGTGCCCGTACTGGACGGGCTGCGGGACAGCACGAAGGCGTTGATGCGCGAGGCGACCCGGCTCGCGCAGGCAGCCCGGACCGTCGCGCCTCCGGAGCCGGCGACGCCCGCACAGCCCACCGCCCAGGACGTCAGCTTCACCCAGCACGGAAATCCGCGGGTGCCCACGCCGCCCGTCACGACTTCTCCCGTCGAGAATGGGGACGCAGCCCCCGCGCACCGGAGCGGGCCCGACATCCCCCGCCCCGTACACGTCGTGGAATCCACGCACCTCGAAGCAACCCTGGCCGCCACGGTCACCGGCATCGAGGCCGAGATCCGTACGTATCTCGACGCCCACCCCGAAAGCCGTGTCCGGGTCACCTGGCACCCGGTCGACGCCGACGCCACCGACACCGCCGACAGTGAAGGGACCGGAGACTGATGGCCCCCGCCGCCCCCCGGGTGGGGCGCCGCACCGTCGAAGCCCTCCTGGCCGCGCACAAGGACAGCCTGCGCGAACGCAGCCTGGTCCTGATCCACGGCCGCTATGTGCCGGGAGCGCCGACCCGGTTCACCACGACCGTGGACGAGGAGCCCCGCCGCGTGCTGGTACGCGACGAGTCCTCCGTCCTCGGCGTGATGGCCGCCTGGCACGATCACCGGGACACGGCCGGTCCGGGCGATGTCCTCGTGGTCACCACGGGCATGGACGACGAGCAGCTCGGCTGGGACCTGCGCGGGCAGGCCGTACACCGCCGCACTCTCACCGTCGAGAACGCGGAGGTCGTCACCCAGCGGTTCGGCGCCACCGGCCTCGACGTACGGATGTACGGCATGGAATGGCTTCTCGAAGCGCTCCTGGAAGCCGAACCCTCCGACACGGGCTGGCCGCGCGTCGGAGGACTGCTGACCCTCGACACGGCCCTTCGCGCCCTGACCGTGCAGCGCCTCGGCCTCGGCGAGACCGCCCCCGGGCCCGGAACGCAGACCCAGCCGGCCACGCTCGACACCGACACCCTGCTCGCCTGGTCGCGCACACCGGCGGGACCGCTCCGCTTCGCGGAACTTCCCGCCACCGAACGCGCGGAACTGAAGAAATGGCTCGGCGACACCGCAGGCCCCGCGGCCCCGGTGCTCCTCTCCCTCGCCGAAGCAGGACTCGGTCAGGACGCCATGGCTCTCGGCATCCTCGCGGCGGCGCTCCGGGATCCGGCCGTGGCTCCCGACACCGCCCTCGCGATCGGCAGCCTCTTCGGACAGGTCATGCCTCGCCGGGCAGCCCTCAGCGCCTTCACCGACGCGGTGGAAGGGACCCTGACACGCTGGATTGCCCAGGCCAGGACCAGCCCGGCCGCCCGGCAGAAGGTTTTCGCCGTACTCGACCGGGCTGACGAACTGGCCGGCACAGCGGGCCTGGCCGACACCCTTACCGGCAGCCGGTTCCTGCCCACCGGATTCGCCGCACAACTTGGCCGGACCGTTGCCGAAGCACGCCGTTCCTCCGCGGCGGGTGAAACGGCGCTCGCCGATCTGGCAGGGCACGGCCTGGCCGCGCTGTACCCGGACCGGGTACAGGTGGCGGAGATGGCGGTGCGCATCGCACGGTGGCTGGAACGGGCCGAACCGGCCGTGCCCACGGTGGACGAAGGCATCCGCTCCCATGTCACCGACTGGGGCTGGGCGGACCGCGCGCTCACCCTCCTGTGGGCAGGAGACCCCGGAGGCGATCTGACCACGGCCCGCGAACTGCGAGGACTCTACGAGCAGGGCCGGGCGCGCAGAGAACGTCTCGATGAGCAGTTCGCCCGCCGCCTCGCGGCCTGGTCCGTGCACGCCACCGCGCAGCAGCCAAACGGCGCGCTGGTAATCGAAAACGTCCTGGAGTCGGTGGTACGTCCGCTGACCGGTGCGGGTGCGCCCCTGGTCGTCGTACTCGACGGGATGAGCTGCGCGGTCGCCATACAGTTCGGTGAGGAGATGGAGCGCGAAGGCTGGCGGGAGGTCGCGCCCAGGCCGGCCGACGGACAGCCGGCGGGCCGGATGGCCGCCGTGTCCATGCTGCCCTCCGTCACCCGGACGAGCCGCGCCTCACTGCTCACCGGGGAACCCGTCCAGGGAGGGCAGTCCGTGGAGACCGCGGGCTTCAGCGCCTTCTGGAAGCGGCGCCGCAAGGAAGCGGCTCTCTTTCACAAGGCGGACGTCGGCGGCGAAACGGGTCACGCCCTGGCCCACGAACTCATGGGCGCGCTCGCCTCCGAAGCAGTCGTAGGTGTCGTCCTGAACACCATCGACGACGCACTCGACAAGGGACAACAGGGACGCGGTACGGCCTGGGCCCTCGACGACATCACCCACCTGCGGGACCTGCTGTCGGCGGCCAGAGGGTACGGGCGCCCGGTCGTCCTGGTCGCAGACCACGGACACGTCCTGGAGCGGGGCAGCCGTAGTGGGAGTGCGGCCATGTCCGTGCCCGGAGCGGTGTCTCCGCGCTGGCGTACCGGCGGGCAGGCCCAGGACGGAGAGATCGAGATCCGGGGGCCCAGGGTGCTGGAAGGGGGCGGGACCGTCGTCGTGCCGTGGCGTGAGGACATCCGGTACACCGGACGCAAGGCCGGGTATCACGGAGGCGTGTCACTCGCGGAGGTGACCGTCCCTGTGCTCGCCCTGGTCGCAGTGGCCGAGCAGACACCCAAGGGCTGGGAGGGGCTGCCGCGCGAGCGATCGACCCCCGCATGGTGGAACGAGCCCGTGCCGGGAGCCGATCCCGCCCCGGAGGCCGGGAGCGACGAACCCGTGGTGCCTACGGCGCCACGCCGGGACGCAGTCGTCACTGCCGGTGCCGTCCCTGCCCGCCAGAGTTCTCCGACTGTCGTGCAGGCCACCACCGGCCTGGGCAGCGAAGTGGTGGCGAGCGAGGTCTACGAAGCCCAGAAGGAGTACGTCCGCAAGGCTCCGGAGGCGAAGGTCGTCGCCGCGGTCGTCGACGCTCTGGTGGCCGCGGGCGGCACCATGTCCCCGGCGGCGCTCGCTGCCGCGATCTCCGCGACCGGACGCGTCCGGCGCAACATCGAGGGGTTCGTCGCCACGGTCCAGCGGCTGTTGAACGTCGAGGGATATCCCGTCCTCGGGTTCGTTGATGCGGGGCACGCGGTGAAACTCGATGTTCCGTTGCTGCGCGACCAGTTCCTGCCGCAACCGAAGCCCAAGGAGTAGAGAGATGACGCTCTCCACCCCGGTGAGCGTGGCCAGGCGCCGCGAGGTCATCGACGCACTGCGGCGCGGCACCGTACCGCAGGCCGGACTCGACCTGTTCGCCGTGGGGCTCGGCCGGTTCGAAAGCGCCCTTGACGAGGACCTCACCACCGTCACCCGTGGAGGCGCTGCCTTCCATGCGATCCGAGGCGACTACGGCTCTGGCAAGACGTTCTTCGCCCGCTGGCTGACCGAGCGTGCCAAACGCGCCGGACTCGCCACCGCCGAAGTGCAGATCTCCGAGACGGAAACACCCCTGCACCGTCTGGAGACGGTCTACCGCAGGCTCACCGAACGCCTGACCACCGCCACACATCAGCCCAGCGCGCTGCGGGCGGTCATCGACTCGTGGTTCTACACGCTGGAGGAGGAGGTCCTCGACGGCGGTGACACGGACGAGGAGGACGAGACGGCGCTCGCCGAGGCCGTGGACGCCCTGATGGAGCGGCGGCTCGCCGATGTCGCGCGTACCACCCCCGCGTTCGCCGCAGCGCTGCGCGGCTACCGCCGAGCGGTCGCAGCAGGGGAGGGGGCCACCGCGGAAGCGCTGATCGCCTGGCTCGGCGGACAGAAGTCCGTGGCGGCGTCGGCCCGCCGCTCGGCAGGGGTGCGCGGAGACCTCGACCACTTCGCAGCCCTCGGATTCCTCCAGGGGCTGCTCACCGTGTTGCGCGACTGCGGCCACCCCGGCCTTCTTCTCGTGCTCGACGAGATCGAGACACTTCAGCGGGTTCGCGGAGACGTCCGGGAGAAGGGCCTCAACGCGTTGCGGCAACTCCTCGACGAGATCGACGCCGGCCGGTTCCCCGGGCTCTTCCTCGTCATCACCGGCACCCCGGCCTTCTACGACGGCCAGCAGGGCGCACAGCGACTCCCGCCGCTGGCCCAGCGCCTGGCCACCGACTTCACCACCGACCCGCGCTTCGACTCGCCTCGCGCGGTGCAGCTGCGCCTGCCGGGCTTCGACCTGCCCCGGCTCGGCGAACTCGGCAGAACGGTCCGCGACCTCTACCAGGGGGCGGCCGCCCACCCCGCCCGGGTGGCAGTACGCGTCGACGACAGATACATCGAAGAGCTGGCCACCGCTGTCACCGGCGGGCTCGGCGGCAAGGTCGGCGTCGCGCCGCGCGTCTTTCTGCGCAAACTTGTCGCCGATGTCCTCGACCGGGTCGACGAGTTCGAGGACTTCGACCCACGCGAGCACTACGCACTCACGATCGCGGACTCCGAACTCAACAGCACCGAGCGCAATGCCGCGGCCGGCGACGCCGACGACATCGCGCTGGAACTGCCGTGAGTACAGACGACGAGCTGGAACCGGCGCTGCTCCACCACATCGTCAACACCCTCGGTTGGAAAGGGCTGCGCCCGCTCCAGGAGGCGGCGGTGGAGCCCCTTTCCCGGGGCGAGGACGCACTCCTCCTGGCACCCACCGCCGGCGGGAAGACAGAGGCGGCATGCTTTCCGCTGCTGTCCCGGATGCACAGATCCCGATGGACCGGCACGTCGGTGCTGTATCTCTGTCCTCTCAAGGCGCTGCTGAACAACCTGCTGCCGAGAGTGGAGACGTACAGCTCCTGGCTCGGACGCAGCGCCGCGCTCTGGCACGGCGACACCACCTCCGGGGCCCGCACACGCATCCTGGCGAACCGGCCGGACGTCCTGCTCACCACCCCGGAATCACTGGAAGCGATGCTGGTGAGCGTCAATGTCGATCACGCGTCGTTCTTCTCGGGGCTCCGTGCGGTGGTGGTCGACGAGGTGCACGCCTTCGCCGGTGACGACCGGGGCTGGCATCTGCTCGCCGTACTGGAGCGACTGCAACGCGTCGTGGGGAGGCCGCTGCAGCGTGTCGGGCTCTCGGCAACGGTCGGCAACCCCGACGAACTGCTCACCTGGCTACAGGGTTCGGGGGCGGGCAAGCGCCCCGCGCAGGTCGTCGCTCCACACCTGGACGTGCCGGTGGCCGCACCGGACGGCACATCCTCCTCCGCCGCCGTGCCGCCCGGAGACGTCCAGCTCGACTACGTGGGATCGCTCGAGAACGCGGCAACCGTCATCAGCACGCTGCATCGCGGAGAGAAACGCCTGGTCTTCTGCGAGTCACGACGCCTGGTCGAAGAACTGGGATCAGCTCTGCGTGCCCGAGGGGTGACCACGTTCCTATCGCACGCATCGCTCTCGCTCGACGAACGCAGGCGCGCGGAAGCGGCCTTCGCCGAGGCACGGGACTGCGTGATCGTTTCGACCAGTACTCTGGAACTGGGCATCGACGTCGGTGACCTGGACCGGGTCGTTCAGATCGACGCCCCAGCGTCGGTCGCGTCCTTCCTGCAGAGAATCGGCCGTACCGGACGTCGGCCCGGGACATCACGCAACTGTCTCTTCCTCACCCTCGACGAAGCGGGCCTGCTGAACGCGGCAGGGCTCCTCCTGCAATGGTCGCGAGGCTGGGTCGAGCCGGTGGTGGCGCCCCCCGAGCCGCGGCACATCGTGGCCCAGCAACTGCTCGCCCTCTGCCTTCAGGAAGGCAGCGTAGGAGGCAATCTGTGGCATGAATGGTGGAACGGCCTCGGGCCGTTCGGCCGGTCCGCGGAACCGATCGTCAAGCACCTGGTGGCAGAGGGATACCTCGACCAGGACGGCGGACTGCTCTTCGTCGGCCCAGAGGCCGAGCGTCGCTTCGGGCACCGGCACTTCATGAACCTCACCGCGGTGTTCACCGCTCCACCCCAGTTCACCGTCCTGCAGGGCCGGACCGAGATCGGCCGCACCGACCCCAGCCTTCTCACCGAACAGGTCGCCGGCCCTCGCCGGCTCCTGCTTGCCGGCCGGAACTGGCAGGTCACCTACATCGACTGGCGTCGCAAGCGATGCTTTGTCGAACCGGTTGACGGTGGCGGAAAAGCCAAGTGGAGCGGAGCCGGATTCGGTCAGGGAGCCTCCTACCGGCTTGCCCGTGCGGTGCGTGAGGTGCTGCTCGGCATCGACCCGCCGGTGAATCTGACGAGGAGAGCGCAGGGGTGTCTGGAAGAAGCACGGGAGCGCTTCATGGAGCGAGTACACCCCGGGGGCACCTTGATTGTGCGAGAAAACGGGAGAGCAGACCAACTGCGCTGGTGGACCTGGGCCGGGCGCCGGGCGAACGCCACCCTGGCAGCGACTCTCGGCGGCGTCGCGGTGCCAGGACAGCGAATCAATGATCACTGGGTGCGCCTACGGGACGACCTCACTCCGGCGGACTGGAGACTGGCCCGGCAGGACGTGACGGAGCGCCTGGCCCTGCCCGACATCGATGAAAAGGCCGTACGGGGTCTGAAATTCGGGGACGCGCTTCCCCCTCGGCTGGCAGAGGCCACACTGTCGATCAGGCTCGCGGACCTCGAGTCCGCAACTGCTGCGCTGTCCGAGCAGGTCCGCTTCATGGGAGGGGGCGTCTGACCTGCCTGGTGCAGGGATGAGACTCCGTGCTGGGTTCGTGTTGGGATGGCCCTCTCCAAAGCCACGTCTTCGCAGGTGGGAGCTCTGTACTGGATATTCAGGTCAAAGCTTGATCGATCAATTACTGTACGCTAATGCGATTCGTTTAGCGTGCGGATTTAGGGCCGAGCCTTCTCGTGAGTTCGGCCCCTTCGTCGCCTCCATGTCGCTGGCCTGAGGTGCGCCTCGAGGGCGGCGCCTGTGTTGTTGGGTGGGCGGGACGGTTCTTGGCGGCTATGCCTGTACGGGGGCTGTGCCGGACTGACGGGTGGATCACCACACTGCTCGATGGCGCGATGCACACCGGCGGGATCCGATAAACTGTCGGGCCGCCGATGCGAACACCAGGATTGGAAAAGGTCGGCGCGTCGGGGAGTCTTTCCTCTCTTTCCGAACCAGCCGGGGGCGGTGTCGTTGCCGGGACTCAGCCGTGCTGGAGCGCGATGACTCCGATGCAGAGTCCCATGCTGGTGGCGAACGCGACTCCTCCTGCCTTCACTGCACCCTCCGCATTTCTGCCGAAGGTATATGCGATAACTCCGCACGTCAGTGCGATGACTAGCGAGCCGAGGATGGCGATGATGGTCAGGATCCAGACGCTTAAAGACATGTTGGAAATCCTAAGCCGCCGAGGCTCGCCCAGGTAATCGGTCCATCGTAGTTCGATTTTCGTGTACGAATCCTCAGTGTCGAGAGGGGTGATATTGATCGAAAATGATCAATTTGGGTCAAATTCTTCAATGCGTCCCTCCGGTTCGGTGAAGCGGCTCATCATATTCCTTGAGGGATGTGTCGAAGTGTGAGGAGTCGCTGGTGAGTTCAGATGCGGAAATTGATCCGAATGAAAAACTTCCCTTCCCGCTGCCGCCGTCACTCGAAGATCAAAAGGGATGGGTGGATTCTGTTCTTGCCACGCCAGGAGTCAATATTCACCGGGAGGCGTTGGAAAATGTAGCCCCGTTCATCGTTGACCCGGAGACCATGTTGACATCCCCGGACGTAGCTGGCCGCAGGCGGGTGAGAGGGGCGGCATTGCGACGGCTGCGTACAGAGGCTGGAGATATGCTCGTTGCCGTCGTGGAGATGCACGGCGTGGGCGGCAGTGTGTGGGAGTACAACGAGCGCATCAGCTCTGAATGGCACTCGGTGGCAAATCCTGCGGCATTGCGAGAAGACAGTCAGGCGCTTTCGCGAGTTCGCCCCCTGGTCAGGATGACTGCGGAAGGAAAGGAGGAAATCTTCGCGGCGGTGGAGACAGAGGTGAGCAGTAGGGAATCTCTGATCATGAATCTGGAAAAGTCCGCTGCTGCGCTGGCGAAGAAGGATGGGCATCGAACATACAATCTTTTGGAAGATCTTGTTCTTAACGGTCAGCAGGAGCCTGGCCTCTATATTGCTCAGCACATCAGAATTCAGGATCGCGCACTGGAGGATCGAGACGGGAATCCGTTGCACCCTCAGTCGCACTGGCAGTGGATGGCGGTGCGCGGAAATAATCGCACCAAGCAGCGACATGAAATCTTTGAAGTGGAGTCGGCCGAAGTGGTCACCGGTATGCCGGTGAAGAGAATCGGCGGCGAGGGAGAAAAGATCATCTTTGATCCCAATCAATGGCTTTCACAGCTCTCTCGGCTCTTAAATGAGGAGTACATCGAATCGCGCGATGATGTGCTTGAATCCCATCGAGCATCTCGTGGACGCCGGGCTGTACGGGTAGCGGTCGTAGAGGCACACCTGGTAATCGGGTGCCCCACCCCGGGGCGGCTGTATCGGATTGCGCAGATGAGTAATCGGCGTGACCATGTGCACCCGCCTTTGGATTTCACACCGAACGACCGGGGGCGGGCTCTGGGGCGGAGTGTGCTTGGCGTCTACGTGGCAGAAGGTCTACTGAATGAGAAGACCGCCGACGTACTGTCTGGTGCGGCATCGATCACCGAGCTTGCCGGTGTACCAGCCGACGCCACGGTAAGTGAATTGCGTGATATCCGCTCCATGCGGCTTCTCGCGGAATTTTTCCCGACGGATCGGCGTAAGCAGCTGCTCATCAGGAGAGCATTGAGTGAGTCTCCGCCGTCCCAGCTGACCGCACCCGAAGTCAATCGCCGGGCACGGGCATGGTCGGCGCTGACATCCGAGAGCTATCCAGAGCCGTGGAACCCACGCATCGGTGAGGTCTTCCAGTTGGGCGAGACCCGAGGAGGGCTCACAATGTCCGGGCGTTCGCTGCGGGAGCTGTTGGATGTTGCTGCCGCCGACAACGACGCTCTCCGGGAACTGATCTTCTATCGCGCTGCCCACTGGCTGGCGTCTTCCGACATCATTGACGCGGACAGGGGGTCACTCAGCGGCCAGAAGACGGACGACGACGACGGAGTGAAGGCCGACCGGGTCCGGCGAACGGTCCGGAACAACCTCAACGCGATGTATAACAGGCCCGAGATGGCCGTGGGCGTGCTTCGAGAGCTGGCCCTGGCCATGGATGAAGGAGACCGCAGGCCCCGAAAAGTCGGAGCCTCCGGTGAGCCGTTGATCGAGCCCATGACTCGAGCCTGGTTCAACCGTGAATTCCCCAAGGAGTCGGGCTCTCGGTCCAATCTTCCGGCTGCGCGGCACGGGGGAACGGGCCCGGCTCAACCGTCGGAGAGCAGCTTGTATCCGGTCCCGACCGGTGGAACTACTATCCGGAAGGCTCCGCCTGAAGCAGCGGAGGGCTCATCGGCAGCTGTGGAGGTTCGTACTTCGGTCCCGGATATCGGCCCGGATTCCGACGGCCGAGGGCCCGGCAGCGCGGACGGAGTCGGCGCGGGCGGCGGCGGAACGGTGTTGGCATCGAGCCAAGCCGGCATGGCCAAGGAGTTCATGGCGCAGGTGTACCGGCTGGCGGATGATGCGGTGGCCCTGGACACATTGGTGAGCAGGCTCGCGGTGGTGGCCGGTCAGGCTCCGCTGGAGCGGGAGGACGCCGAGGACGCGACCCAGTCCGTACTCGCGACGGCCATCGCTGTGCGTCGCCTGGTGGCACGTATCGAGCGACTTGGCGAGGCTGGTTGAGCGGCTGCGGAGTGCTCCGGGGGTCGCCGCACTCCTACTCCGACGGCCCCCGAAGCACCGGTTGCATCCCGTCCCCTGTCCAGGACGCGGTCCGTGTCGCCGGCCAGACCGCGCCGACGGCACCGGTGCTCACTCGACGGAAACCGACCGGGCGCAGCTGCATGGTGCTGGGATAGAGCCCCCGTGCTGGGATGGTGCTGGGATGACCCCCTCCAAAACCGTCTTTCCGCAGGTGGGAGCTCTGCAGCAGATATTCCGCTTCAACGTGTAGCGGGCGCCATCTCACCACGGCGCTGATCTGGCAAACATGCAGGTCATGAGGGGTCCGACCGTTCGAGGTCGGGCCCCTCATTATTTCCCGTGCTGGGACGGTGCGCACTAGGCCGCATGAAATGAAGTAAGATTCAATCTACGTAAGAATCTATCTACGTTAATTGCCCAGGGGTGCGTCGTGGAGTTCCAAGGCCGGGTCGGGGATCTTGAGCTGCTGGCTGAGCAGTACCGGACAGTGGCAGAGGGCGCTGGAGCCACCCCGGGGCGGGCTGTGATCATGACGGGCCGGCGCCGAGTAGGGAAGTCGCGACTGGTCCAGGAGTTCTGCGACCGCTCGGGAGCGCCGTACGTGGTGTTCCAGGCCACTCGGGGGCGCAACCCTGTGACGGAACGTGCCGACTTTGCCGCGACCCTCGCGCAGTCGCTGTTGCCGGGGGCGGAACTGGTCGCCGGCCTTCAGTCGCAGGACTGGAACCAGGCCCTGCGCTCGCTGGCGCTTGCGGTACCCGATGACTCTCCCAGTATTGCGGTGATTGACGAGGTGCCCTGGCTGGTCGAGCAGGATCAGGAATTCGAGGGCGGACTCCAGACTGTCTGGGACCGTCACTTGTCTTCCAAGCCCGTACTTCTGCTGTTGGTTGGCAGCGATGCATCGGTGATGGAGGCACTGCAGTCGTACGGGCGTCCTTTTTTCGGCCGTGCGGCGAAAATGACCGTCCGTCCCCTGAACCTGGCCGACGTGCAGGACATGACTGAACTCGACGCCGCGGCGGCCGTCGACGCCCAGTTGATCACTGGCGGATTCCCCGAGATCGTGCAGTCGTGGCGGCCGGGAATGGATCGCACGGCTTTCTTGCAGGCGTCGGTTGCCAATTCTCTCTCGCCCTTGCTGGTGGCCGGTGAGTTGTCCCTGCTGGGTGAATTCCCCGAGGCTTCGCACTCACGGGCCGTACTGGAAGCGGTTGGCAGCGGTGAGCGCACATTCAGCACCATCGCAGCCCAGGCGGGCGGCGCCGGCGCACTGCCGTCGGGCACGCTCTCCCCGCTATTGGCCATGCTGCAGGCCAAGCGAGTCCTGGCCGCTGACCTCCCCCTGTCTGTCAAGCCGGACACCAAGAACAAGCGCTACCGGATTGCCGACCCGTATCTGCGGTTCTGGCTGGCCTTCCTGGCACGCGCGATCCCACTCATCGAGCGAGGCCGCGGTGACGTGGCACTGGAACGCATCGAGCGGTCATGGACCACTTGGCGCGGACGAGCGGTCGAGCCACTGATCCGCGAGTCCTTGCTCCGTCTGATGCCCAACGACGAGTGGCCCGAGACCGAGGCCGTCGGCGGGTGGTGGAACCGTCAGAACAACCCCGAGATCGACCTCATCGGTACAGACCGTGAGCCGGTGGCCCGGCAGGTGCACTTCGTCGGGTCGGTCAAGTGGCTGGAGACCCAGCCCTTCGGGCGCCATGAGTACGACGCCTTGGTACGTGACATGCTCGCCGTCCCCGGCACCGCCCCGGACACTCCCCTCGTGGCGGTCTCCCGCTGTGGGGTGACCGATGATCTGCCTCTCAACGTGTGCTGGGGGCCGGAAGACCTCGTACGGGCATGGCAGCCCCGATAGTCGCGGAGCAGCAATGTTCTCTTCTTCGTCCCCGCCGGTTTCACCGCTACTCCGGGGCCCGGCTGCAGTGCCGTGGCCGCCGAGCAGATCAAATGCACCGCCACCGCCGGGCCGATCCCGGTGAGCTGAGTTTCCGTCGGGTCCGGCATACCCGGGGCGGCCGTCGTAGCGCTCTACCGTGCGGACGACGCCAGGCCCGTCTTGGCGCCCGCGCCGCAGAGCGGTACGACGGCGGTGCGGTCCGTCCAGTCGCCCGCCGCCGCCCAGCAGGCGACGCCCGTCGACTCCACGAAGAGTCCCCGGGCGGCCAGATCGAGCTGGGCCGCGCGCAGCTGATCCTCCGTCACCGTGAGGAACGTGCCGCCGGACTCCCGTACGGCGCGGAGGATCTGGCGGGCACGCGGCGGATTCGGGATGGCGATGCCCTCGGCGAGGGTGGGGGCCGGCTCGGCTCCCGCGAGCAGGTCGTCGGCGCCCGCGTGGAAGGCGGCCGCCAGCGGCGCGACCGCCGCGGCCTGGACCGCGATCAGGGCGGGGCGTTCGTCGATGAGGCCGTTCGCGGACAGCTCGGCGACCGCGAGCGCCGCGCCCAGGAGCAGGGTGCCGTTGCCGACCGGGACGACGATCGCCTCGGGCAGCCGGCCGCCGAGGTCCTCCCACAGCTCGTAGACATAGGTCTTCGTGCCGTGCAGGAAGTACGGGTTGTGGACATGGCTGGCATAGAACGTGCCCGGCTCGTCGGCGGCCGCGCGGGCGGCGAGGGCCGTGGCCTCGCGGTCGCCGGGGACGCGTTCGAGGCGCGCGCCGTGGGCCCGGATCTGCTCGGTCTTCTTCGGCGAGGTGGCCTCGGGCACGTACACCGTGCAGGGCAGTCCGGCCCGTGCGCAGTAGGCCGCGACGGCCGTGCCCGCGTTGCCGCTGCTGTCGGCGATCACCCGGCGCGGACCGAGCCGGACGGCCAGTTCCGCGAGGAGCACCGCGCCGCGGTCCTTGAAGGAGAGCGTCGGCATCAGGAAATCGAGCTTGGCGGAGACGGACGGCGTGAGCGGGACGAGCGGGGTGCGGCCCTCGCCGAGCGTCGTGACGGGCGCGGAGAGCGGCAGCGCCTCCTCGTACCGCCACAGTGAATTGACCCGATGGCGAGGGAGCGTCAGGGGTACGGGCGACGCGTGGAAGTCGAGATCCCAGGGCCCGCGGCAGACGGGACAGCACCAGGTGAGCGACTCGACGGGGGAGCGGGTGCCGTCGGCCGGGCAGAGGTACGTCGTCATGACCGCCAGCATGGCAGTTCCCCGTGGACGGCGCGGGTGCCTCCCCGGGCGCGGGCTTCGCGGGGCGAGTAGCGGCCGGACGCCGGATCCGGAACTCGGGCACGTGCCGCGCACCCACAACTCATCACTTCGGGTGAAACGTTGGCCCATGCTTGCGATCAACAACCGACGGTTGCGAGTCTGTTGCTGTCTGTCAACCTGATGGGAGTGGCCCGTGGCCTTCGGTGAGCAGCCCGCCTATCTGCGCGTTGCGGGCGATCTACGCGAGAAGATCGCCAATGGCGCCCTGCCGCCGCACACCCGACTGCCTTCACAGGCCCGCATCCGCCAGGAGTACGGCGTCTCCGACACGGTCGCCCTGGAGGCGCGCAAGGTGCTGATGGCCGAAGGGCTGGTCGAGGGCCGCTCCGGTTCCGGAACGTACGTGCGGGAGCGGCCGGTGCCGCGCCGTATCGCCCGCTCCGGCTACCGGCCGCCCTCCGGCTCCAGCCCGTTCCGTCAGGAGCAGGCGGCGGAGAGCGCGCGGGGCACCTGGGAGTCCAGCAGCGAGCAGCGCGAGGCGGGGCCGGAGATCGCGGCCAGGCTCGGGATCGCGCCGTCCGGCCGGGTGATGCGTACGAGCTATGTCTTCCGGGACGCGGGCGAGCCGATGATGCTCTCCACCTCCTGGGAGCCCCTGGCGGTCACGGGGCGTACGCCGGTGATGCTGCCGGAGGAGGGGCCCCTCGGCGGCTGCGGGGTGGTCGAACGTATGGCGGCCATCGACATCGTCGTGGACAACGTGCTGGAAGAGGTCGGCGCCCGCCCGGGTCTGGCGGAGGAGCTCATGGCGCTCGGCGGTGTACCCGGCCATGTGGTGGTGGTTCTGGAGCGGACGTACTACGCGTCGGGCCGGGCCGTGGAGACGGCGGACGTGGTCGTGCCCGCCGACCGGTACCGCATCGCGTACCACCTCTCCGTCAAATGATGTGACGGATAGCCGGACCCCTTTTTTCCTCCCCCGCGTGTGCGCCTGGAGCCTGTTGACGGCTCAGCGGCCGGGACGCGGAGCGAGTTCCCCACCAGCGCACTGTCGCCTGCGAACCCTGGTTTTCGGTGGATTCTTGGCCGGATGCGTATCTCTTTGTGAAAACACACATCCGCTGAGTGAAGGTCAGGCGTAGGGTCAGGCATATGCGGATTGCGGTTTCCCTGGAATTGCTGGAGAGAAGCGGACCGGCGGCGGGAGGGGCTCGATGAATGACAGCGGCGCCGTGCTCCCCTGGCTGGTGATACGGCAGGACGACAACGGCAATCGCTACCGGGTCGGTAGCTACGCCACGCGGGACGAAGCGCAGAAGATGGCCGACAGCTTCGAGGTCCACGGACATGAGCAGCCTTACTCGGTGGAGCGCGCCGGACAGGTCGCCCACTGAGCCCTCGCCTGCCCACCGCGTTACGCTCCGGCCCATGAGCGATCGAGTGGTGGTGGCCGGCGCCGTGTACGACCGGGGGCGCCTGCTGGCGGCGCGTCGTAGTGCGCCTCCCGAGCTGGCCGGCCGCTGGGAGCTCCCTGGCGGCAAGCTGGAGCCGGGGGAGGGGCCCGAAGGGGCCCTGGTGCGCGAGCTGCGGGAAGAACTCGGCGTGGAGACGCAGCCGGTGGAGCGGATCCCCGGTGAGTGGCCGCTGAAGCCCGGCTTTGTGCTCCAGGTGTGGACGGCCCGGCTGCTCTCCGGCGAGCCCCGGCCTCTTGAGGACCACGACGAACTGCGGTGGCTCGGCCCGGACGACATCCATACGGTCGACTGGCTCGATCAGGACCGGCCGGCCGTGGCCGAAGCCGCCCGCCGTCTGCGCGCCGCCTCGACCGGACAGGACCTGGGCACGGGCCGTCACTGACGGGGCCGCGTGCCAGGGGCTGCGGGCATGCGCCCCTTTGATGCTCTGCGTACTCCATTGGTGCCACCGTGCGCCCGCTGTGGCGATAGCCACAGGAGATAACGGGTATGTGCTGACCAACCCCCCTAAAGAGGGCGCGGGTCTGCCCGTCGGTCTTGGGAAGTGATCGGCTTGATCGACACAGCGGGCGCCGGCGCCGAGTGGACCTTCCCCGGCGACCTCACCGCTGTGCGCTCCGCCCGCCATGTCGTCCGTGACACGCTCCAGGTATGGAACATGCCCCCGGCCGTCCGTGATCTGGCGGTCCTGCTGGTCAGCGAGTTGGTGACCAATTCATTGCGCTATGCGTCGGGGCCGATCGGGGTGCGGCTGGCGGTCCGTGTCCTTGCCCCCGGCCCGGGCGGACCCGACGGCGCCGAGGCCGAACCGCCCGCCGCACTGCTCGTCGAAATCTCTGATCCGCTGCCTGATCCGCCGACGGAGCGCCCCGCGGGCCCCGACGACGAAGGGGGTCGCGGACTGCAACTGGTGGCCTGTTCCGCCCGGCGTTGGGGCACGCGCCGGGGGAAGACGGGTAAGACCGTGTGGTTCGAGCTGCCCGTCCCTGGTTAGAAGTCTGGAGGGACAACGATCACGTCGGACTCGGCTCAAAAAGAACGAGACCTTGCTGTGATCGTGAACGCCGTGTCGACCGGGGCCGTAGTGCTGAATACTGCGGGCAAGGCCGGTCCGGTGCGTGAGCTGGAGGGGACGGTCGCGTGAGCGAAATATCTGGAACGGCGGGCGACGTCGTATGGCAGAGCAGTCCGCCCGGCTCGATGTATGACTACATCAAGGTCGCTTCCTTCTCGATCGGCCCCGACGGGCTGGTCGACCAGTGGAGCCGACGGGCCGCCGAGCTGTTCGGAATCGGCTTGGACGAGGTCAGGGGCAAGGACCCGGTTGAGGTGTTCATGCCCGCCGAGCTGCGCCCGCGTGGCCACCGCAAGGTCAGCGAGATCCTCGACGGCAAGGAATGGACCGGCCTGGTCCCGTTCCGTACGGACCGGGGGCGCGGAGAGCACGGGCTCGCCGAGGTCTATGTGATGCCGAGCGAGACGGAGAGCGGCGAACGGGGCGCGCTCTGTATCGTCGTCGACGTCCACGCACTGCGCCGGATCGAAACCGACCTCGCCTCCTCGCAGGCCATATTCGGCCAATCTCCTTTCGGATTCCTGCTGTTCGGCACCGATCTCAAGGTGCAGCGCGCGAACCAGCGCTTCGCCACCGTCTTCGGCGGCGAGGCCAGTGACCACCGAGGCCGTACGGTCCACGACTATCTCTCCCGCCCCGAGGCCGACCGGATGACCGCCGCCCTCCAGCGTGTCCTGGGCAGCGGGGAGTCCGTCACCGACCTCCAGATCGTCGGCACCCAGCCGGGCGGCAACGAACGCCGGCACTGGTCGATCAATCTCTATCGCGTGCACAGCGGCTCCGGCCGGCCCATCGGCGTCGCCGGAGTCGGCACCGATGTCACGCGCCGTCATATCGCCGCCCGTGAGGCCGCCAGCGCCCGCCGCAACCTTGCCCTCCTCAACGAGGCGAGCGCCCGAATCGGCAACTCCCTCGACCTGGAGACCACCGCCCGCGAGCTTCTCGACGTCGCCGTCCCCGGCTTCTGCGATCTCGCCTGCGTCGACCTCTACCAGAGCCTGCTCACCGGTGAGGAGGCGCCGCCCGGACGCTGGGGCTCCTCCGGGGACGATTCCGGCGGCGGCAGCGCCCGGCTGCGCCGGGTCGCTTTTGCCAGCGCCGTCTCCGACGCCCCGCTGACCGGACCCGGCGACCCGGGTGACGGGGAATACGTCCCGCCCGAGGTCGGCGCGGTCCACCGGTTCCCCTTCAGCTCGCCCAGCGCGAGCGCCCTGCGCACCGGCCGGGTGCAGTCCATCCCCGGTGAGGCCGGCAGTCTCGTCCAGTCCACGCTCGCCGTCCCGATGGTCGCTCACGACACCGTCATCGGCCTCGTGCAGTTCTCCCGGACGAAGGGCAGTGAACCCTTCGGCGAACGGGACCGGGCGCTCGCCGTCGAACTCGCCGCCCGCGCCGCCGTCTGTATCGACAACGCCCGCCTCTACCGGAGGGAGCACGAGCGCGCGCTGATCCTCCAGCGCAGTCTGCTCCCGCCCGGTGACCCCGAGGCCGCCGGGCTGGACATCGCCTGCCGCTATCTGCCGGGCAACACCGCCACCGAAGTGGGCGGTGACTGGTTCGACGTCATCGAACTGCCGGGACACCGGACCGCGCTGGTCGTGGGCGATGTCATGGGGCGCGGTCTGCGGGCCGCCGTCGCCATGGGCGAGCTGCGCACGGCCGTACGCACCCTGGCGCTGCTCGACCTGGAGCCCGCCGAAGTGCTCTCCGCGCTCGACGAGATCGCCCGCGGTCTCGGCACCCCCAGCGGCGCCCAGCAGGCCTCGCGAGTCGCCCACAAGACGCGGGACGCGGATCTCGCCGAGGTCTATCTCGCCACTTGTGTGTACGCCGTCTACGACCCGGTCACCCGGCGCTGCACATTCGCCAACGCCGGTCACCTTCCGCCCGTCCTCGTCGAACCGGGCGAGGAGGCGCTGCTCCTTGATGTGCCGCCCGGCATGCCGCTCGGGGTGGGCGGTGAGCCCTTCGAGCAGGTCGAGGTCGACGTGACGGAGGGCGCGCTGCTCGCGCTCTACACGGACGGGCTCGTCGAGTCCAGGGACCATCCCCTCGACGAAGGGCTGAGCGCCTTCCGCGCGGCCCTCACCCACCACGCCCGCCCGCTGGAAGACGTCTGCGATCACGTACTGAACACGCTCGACACCCGGCACGGTGAGGACGACATCGCGCTGCTGATGGCCCGTATCCAGGGGCTGCCGGCCGACGCGGTCGGAGACTGGCGGCTGCCCCGAGAGCCGCGCTCGGTGGGCCGGGCCCGGGAGCTCGCCCGCGCCCAGCTGCTCACCTGGGATCTCGAACCGCTGGTGGACACCGTCGAACTGCTCGTCAGCGAACTGGTCACCAACGCCATGCGCTATGGCGAGGGCGAGATCAGGCTGCGGCTGCTCCGCGACCGTACGCTCGTCTGCGAGGTGTGGGACGCGGGCCTCGTACAGCCGAGGCGGCGGCGGGCCCGCGACACCGACGAGGGCGGCCGGGGGCTGCAACTGGTCGGCCTGCTGAGCGCGGCATGGGGCTCGCGCCGGACGCCACGCGGCAAGACGGTCTGGTTCGAGCTCGCCCTGCCCGACGGCGACTCGACAGCCGAGCCGACGGTCGAGCAACTGCTGAGCATGTTCTGACGAAAGGCCGCCCGCGCCCGGCCGCCCCGTCAGGCGCTCTTCAGTGCGGCCAGGCGTGCTTCGACCTCCGCGCTGTCGCCGAGACTGTCGAGCTGCTCGAACCGCGCGTCCAGCGACGAGGCGGCGAGCTCCTGCTTGCCCATCGCCTTCGCCTCCTCGCGCCGCACCTTGTCCTCGAACCGGCCGATCTCGCTGGTCGGGTCGAGAACATCGATGTTCTCGACCGCGTCCATCATCCGGTTCTGCGCGTGGGCGGACGTCGCACGGGCCACCAGCTCGTCGCGCTTCGACCGCAGCTCGGTCAGCTTGGCCCTCATCCGCTCCAGACCGGTCTTGAGCTTCTCCACCACCTCCGTCTGGGAGGCGATCGTCGGCTCGGCGGTCTTCGCCTCCTTCTCGGACTGGAGCTGCCGCCCCAGCGCCACCTTGGCGAGGTGGTCGAAGGTGTCCGCCTCCTCGCTCCGGCCGGCCGAGCGGAGCTCGTCCGCCTTCCTGCTGGCCGCCAGCGCCTTCTCGCCCCACTCCCGGGCCGCGGCCACATCCTCCCCGTGGTCCTGCTCCAGCAGCCGGAGATTTCCGATGGTCCCGGCCACCGCCTCCTCCGCCTCGCTGATGTTGTTCGTGTACTCGCGGACCAGTTGGTCCAGCAGCTTCTGGGGATCCTCGGCCTCGTCCAGCAAGGCGTTGACATTGGCCTTCGCCAGCTGCGTGACGCGACCGAGGATGGTCTGCTTCGCCATGGCTCTTCTCCTTGTGGGGAAAGGGAATTGCGTCAGAAACGGCCGCCGCCGCCCAGCCTGCCGCGCGTACCACCGCCGCCAAAACTGCCAGGACCGCCGCCACCCCCGCGGCCGCCCCCGAAACCTCCGCCAATGCCCCCGCCCCCTCCCTGTGCGCCTCCGCCGCCGAACAGGCCGCCGAGGATGATTCCGCCGAGCACGGCGCCGCCGAGCCCGCCTCCTGCTCCTTGTACACCGCCCGCCCCGTATCGGTTCCCGAACGACCGCACATCCTGCTCGGCGAGATCCTGCGCCTGCCGGGCCAGCGCGTCCGCGTGCTGCGCCTGCGTCAGCGCGCCCTGCGCGTCGGCCCAGGAATCCAGCGCGTGCGCCCGCTCCAGCAGCCGCTGAGACTCCGCCAGGCGGGTACGGGCCTGGCTGCCGACCGCCCCGCGATGGGTGGTGATGTAATCGGCGGCGGCGCCGACGGCCGAGCCGGCGGTGAGCGTCGCCAGGCCGAGGTGGGACCTCGCCCGCCGGTCGCCCTCCTCGCGGGCCCGCGCCCCCGCCAGCGCCTCGTCGAGGACCGCGTCCGCCTCCTCGACCCGGCGCAGGGCGTCGATCGGGTCGTAACGCCCGGTGTCCTGCTCGCGCCATACGTCTGCGATCACCGCCTCGGCGCGGCCGATCCGCCCCCGGAGATCGGCCGTCGGCACACCGTCCGCGATGCCTTTCAGCAGGCCGCGGGCGTCGGCGAGGTCCGTCTCCGTCTCGGTGAGGGCGCCGGGCAGCTTCCCGGCCGCCTCCGCGAGTTCCAGCGCGCGCCGCTCGACCGCCGTGACGAGGGTGGTCGCCTGGCCGACGGCCCCCTCCGCGGCGCGCACCTGCACGGCCGCCTTGCCGTTGTCCCCCGCGTCGATGAACCCGCGGGCCTCGTCCAGGCCGGTGGCGGCGAAGACCATCCGGTCCTCGGCCTGCGCGGCATTGTCCGCGACGGGGGCGGAGGCCGAGTCGGCGTAGCGCCGGCGCAGCGCGGTGAGCGTGCCCCGCGCCGTGACGACGCGTCCGCTCAGCTCGTCGAAGGCCGCTTTGACGGCATCAAGGGCCTGCGGCGCGTTCCGCTCCAGGGCGCGCAGCCGGTCGAAGCCCTCGGACTCGGCGTCCAGCCGGCCGTCAGCCTCCGTGCAGCGGGCGATGATCTCCTCCAGCATCCGGCGGCGGGTCGCGTCGTCCTCCGGAAAGGCATCGTCCAGTTGCTGGCGCAGCCGGAACGCCAGGGTCAGCTCCCCCTTCGCGAAATGCACGGCATCGTTGAAGGGCGCCGCGGCCTCCTCTCCGAACTGTGCCGTGGCGAAGCCCACTTCTTCCTGACTGGTGCGCAGGGCGTCGTCCGTGTCGACAAGCATCCGCTTCGCCCGGCTCTCGAGCTCGGGCAGCGGAGTCCCGGCGGGCGGCGCGGGTGAGCCCCAGCGCTGCCGGCCGCTGCGCGGTGTCGTGAGGGTTTCCGCCCGCCGCCTGCGTCGCGCGTACGCGTACGCCGCGACGGCTCCCGCCCCGACCACCAGCACGACGGGCAGCACCAGATTGCTCGCGGCGCCTGCGTCGGCCGCGCTGCCGCCCGGGTCGACCACCCCGGGAGTGATGGCGGGCGTGGGTACGGCCCGGCCCGCCAACACCGCGGCGTACCCGTTCGCCGCGCCGATCGCCGCGCCCGCCCAGTCGTTCTGTCTCAGCGCGGGCTCGACGGCCGTCCTGGCGACATCGGCGAGCCGGCTGCCGGTGAGGGGAGCGCCGACGTCGGCGGAGTAGGCGTACTGCCGGTCGTGGGTGGCGACCGCCAGCAGGATGTCGTCGCGGCCGAGGCCGCTGAGCCGGGCGGTGGAATCGGCCCAGCTCTGGGCGGGGCGGCCGGAGAAGTCACGTACATACGCGACGAAGAGCTGGACGCGGCTGTCGTCGTACAGCCGGTCGAGGGAACGGCTCACCTGGCTCCTGCGGTCGCCGAGCGCGCCCACCTTGTCGGTGATCTGACCCTGCCGGGAGAGGGGGATCGGATCCTCGGCGCGGGCGCGCTCGACGGCGGGTACGACCAGCCACCACGCCGTGACCAGCACGGCCAGAAGGGCCCGGCCTGCTGTGCGCGTCCGGATACGGCTCGCGAGCGGCGTCACACTGCGGAGGTTATGTCCGTGCCGCAGCCTCCGCGACCGGACGCCGCCCCCCTTCCGACCGCACACCGCACCCGTTCTTCCCGGGGCTCGGCGCATAGCCTGGTCACCTTCCCGGCCGGGGGGCCGGGGCTCAAGGGGAGGGGACAGCTTTGCGTGCACGGCTGCGTGGATTCGGGCGGACACTGATACGGGCCTGGCGCGATCCCCGCGCACGGTGGCCCAAGCGGGTCGCACTGGTGCTGGCCGTCCTGCTCGTCGTGCCCGTCGTCACCGGCGCGGCCGCCCTTCGGCTCACCTACGCGGGGGAGCTCCTGGACGGCACCCAGACCCGGGGCCGGGACGCCATCTGGCTGGGCCACGCCTGGGTGGACGGCCGCAAGAAGGACGCGGATATCGACGCCTTCGCGCGCCGGATCAAGGGAACGGGGATACGCGACCTGTACGTCCACACCGGGCCGCTGGAGCACGACGGCACCCTGCCCGCCGACCGCTATCCCCGCGCGCGATGGCTGATCGACGCCGTACACCGTGAGATGCCGGGCGTACGTGTGCACGCCTGGCTGGGCGACAAGCTGGCGACCGAGAGCCCGGACGGGCTGCGCCTGGAACGTGCCGCGTCCCGAGTCGCCGTGGTGCGCTCCGCCGAACAGATCCTGGACGTGGGCTTCGACGGCGTCCACTTCGATCTGGAACCGCTGCACTCGGACGACCGCGACTATCTCTCGCTGCTGGACGACCTGCGCGTGCTCACCCGGGCACGCGATGTGCCGCTCTCCGTCGCCGCCCACCAGATCGATCCCCTGCCCGCGCTGCACTCCGCCGCGGGCGCTCTCGCTGGCCACCCCAAGTGGTGGTCGCAGGCGTTCTTCGCCGAGGTGGCCCGGCGGGTCGACCAGATCGCCGTCATGTCGTACGACACGGCGCTTCCGGTGGAGAGTCTGTACGGCGGCTATGTCGCCCAGCAGACGGCCCTCGCCCTCGAGGTCACGCCCGAGGACACCGACCTGCTGATGGGGCTGCCCTTCTACCACACGGAGGAACTGGGGCATCACGCTCACGCGGAAACGGCCGCGGCCGCGGTCCGCGGCGCCCGGCTGGGGCTCGGGCGTACGGACCGCGACCGGGAACGCTTCGGGGTCGCGCTCTATGTCGACTTCGCGGCGACGGAGGCCGACTGGACCGCCTACCGCGAGGGATGGGGCTGCGTGGCCGCTAAATGCTGAAACGCTCCTTCGCCAGCAGCGGGCGGACCCGCGAGGTGAATCCGCCGCTGCGGAAGGGGTTCTGCAGCAGCCCGGGACGCAGCTCCTGCGCGAGTGCGGCGGCGATCATGCCCTGGTCGAGGGCGAGGACGAAGTCGCTGACCCGGCCGGTCCCCACGTTGACGGAGTCACGGAAGCCGTAGCGGTCGTCGTACGCCCCGAAGTCAGCGGCGATGGCCTTGAGGTTGGCGATGGCCTCACCGCGTGCCTGCGGCAGCGCGAGGAACGACGCGTGCGGAGTGACGACACCGTTGGTGTAGGCCGAAGCCGGCGGCAGCGGCTCGCCGTGCGTGACGAAGGTGCGGTCGGTGTTGGAGGCGTAGCCGTCGATCTGCATGCCGATCGCGTCGACGCCGTACTCCTGATAACCGCCCTCGGGCACATTGGAGGGGGAGAAGCCCCAGTAGCCGTAGCCGGCCTCTTCCATGCCGTGTTCGATCTGGGAGCGGACGTAGCGCTGGTGGGTGGTGCCCCAGGAGCGCGGCGACCACTCGGTCTCGGGCACGAAGAGCGGCACCATCAGCGCTTCGAACATCGAACCGCCCCAGGTGGGGACGAGCTTGCGGCCGCGGTAGGTGTAGTGCCCCTGCCAGAGGCGGACACCGTCGATGGTGTCGTACGCCCCCTGCGGGGGCTGCTCCTGCCCGTTCTCGGGGACCATGGTGCGCAGCATGTGCCAGTAGTGGTCGGTGGGGACGGTGCCGTCGGCTATGCCCAGATAGCTGGCCATGCGGGGCTCGGTGTTGAGGGCTCCGTAGTGATGCGCGGTCGGCTCGCCGGTGTCGGTCCAGAAGCCGCCGCGGAGCTGGCCGGGCTTGGCGATCGGGTCGGCGGGGTCGTACGGCGTGTAGAAGTACGACCAGTCGGCGGTGGTGAGGAGCGCGGCGACCCGGCGGCGCAGCTGCGGGTCGGCGTCGGCGGCGATACGCAGGCCGGTGACGAGCCAGGCGTTGTCGACGGAGGAGAGGAAGGGGCGGACCGGGTCACCGGTCTCCGGCCAGCTGGTGAGGACGGAACCGTCGTGGGAGTCGTACCAGTTGAGCCAGAAGCCGTGGTGGCGTTCGAGCCGCTCGACGGCCGAGACGGTACGGGCCAGCCGGCGCCGCATGGTGTCGTGGTCGATGACGCCCAGGCCGGCCGCGGCGACGGTGGACCAAAGGCCGCAGCCGATATTGGTGGGTGAGGTGTTCTGCGAGGGCACGGGCGTGCCGGGCTTGCTGACGTCGATCTTGTCGGCGGTGAGACCGAAATCGGTCGTCATTGCCTCGATCGAGTGATACGTGTCGTGGAACCAGCGGCGCAGCAGCGGTGTATCAGAGGCATGAGAGACACGAACACGCGGCGCGGCGACGGCAGGTGTGGATACGGCTCCGAGGGACAGGGCGGCGGCCCCGGTTCCCGCGGCGGCGAGAAACGTGCGACGGTCCATAAGAGTCCAGCTTCCCTTGACAGGTGTGGAGTTGTGGCTAGGACGTGGGCAGCGGTGCGGGCGTTGGCCGTGGTGCTGGTGGCGCGTTCGGCTGCCGCCGCGGCTGCGGCTGTGCGTCGGGCGGTGGTGATACGGGGGCCGACGGCGGTCAGGTGCCGCCGGCCCCCGGGTCTGTGGGGGCCGGGTGGATCAGCCGCGGGCGAGACGCAGGAAGCGGATGCCCGGGTTGGGGAGGCCGACGGTCAGCGCGGCGGTGCCGTCGGCGTCCGCGGTGACGGGCGCGAGATCCTCCTCGGGCAGCCGGTCGGCGGCCCGCAGCTTCTGCCACTGCTGGTCGTCGGGCCAGTCGCCGCCGTCGAGGTCCTTCCAGACGGCCTGGATATTGGCGTGCTGCTCATCGACCCGGCGCGACCGGACGGAGTAGACGGCGCCCGGTTCGAGCCCTGTGACCCGCACGGCCGCGGTGCGGTCGAGTGCGGCCGCGCCGTCGATCTTGGACTGGTCGAGGGTGCCGTTCCAGAGCAGGACGTCCACGGTGGAGCGGTCGTCGGCGCGGGTGGCGACGGACTCGACAAGCGCGTCGGCGCCGTCACCGGAGACGGCCGCGGGAATCCGGCCGCCGACCAGCTGGGAGAGGAGGTACAGCGCCCAGAAGCGAGGCTTGCGCAGATTGCCGACGGTCAGCAGCCCGAAGCCGCCGTGGAAGAGCCGCGGAGGCCAGCCCAGCTCCTCGAACTGGTCGGAGGCGACCCAGTAGGAGAGGCAGTCGGTGGACGACAGGGCGCTCTTCATGCCCCGCAGGACGAACGGCGCGGCGAAGACGGAGTCGCTGACGCGGTGGAAGTGGGTGGGCGTGACGCCCCACTCGGTCCACAGGATCTCCGGCTCGGGCCGGCCCGTCGCCTCGGCGAAGGCGCGTGTCATCGGACGGAAGTCCAGCGGGGCGTTGCCGTAGGTGTGGGTGGAGACGAAGTCGACGGGGACGTCGTGCTCCTGGCAGTACTCCAGCAGCGCGCCGACCCAGCCGGCCGCGGCGGACGAGGGCCCGCCGACCTTGATCCGCTCGTCGACGTCCTTCACGGCGCGTACGGCGACCTCGTAGAGGCGGTGGTAGTCGTCCTGGGTGCCGTTCCAGAACACCTCGAGATTGGCCTCGTTCCAGACCTCGAACTCCCAGCCGGCGACGGTGTCGCGGCCGTACCGCTCCTGGAGGTGAACGGTCAGCTCGCGGCAGAGATCGCCCCAGCGTTCCCACTGCGTGGGCGTGGAGACCAGGGCCTTGTAGTCGAAGACCGTGTAGTCGGGATCGGAGGCCAGCTCCTTGGGCATGAAGGAGAGTTCGACGACCGGCTTGAGGCCGGTGGCGAGGAAGCGGTCGTAGACGACGTCGAGGCCGGAGAAGTCGAAGGAGCCATCACCCCGGACGGTCACGGTCTCGGGCAGGAAGGTGCCGTGCGCCCGCACGGACCGTACGCCGATCTCGTCCCGGACGATGGCGAGCGCCTCGCCGTACTCCTTTGCGACATCGGAGCCGCCCGCGCCCGGCTTGTCCCAGACCAGCAGGGAGAAGTGCTCGGCGCCGATCATCCGGTTCCAGACGCCCGGGAGTTCGGTGGCCGGGGCGGCCGCGTCCACCGCGACGGTGACCTCGGCGGGGCGCGAACCGGCGGCCCTGGCGGAGCCGGCCACGGCCTCGGAAAGCGCGCCGGCGCCGCTGTCGGACCAGGTGGCGACCTTGTAGAAGTAGCCACGGCCGGGCTCGGCCAGCGTGTCCGCGTACGGCGGGTGGGGCACGGCGAGCACATCGCCGCCGAGGTGGTCGAGCGGCGCGTAGGGGCCCTCGGCGGAGTCGGCGCGGTGCACGAGATAGCCCAGGGCGCCCGCCACCGGCCGCCAGGTCAGCAGCACATGGCCGGTGCCGTCCTCGGCGGACAGGCGGACGGGCGCGGGAAGCTCCCCGATGCCGGTGAGCCGCTCGTCGCTGGGCTTCCCGATGCGCGACTCCCAGTCGGCGCGAGCGGCGGACTTTTCGGTCATGAAAGTACAAACCTTTTCTTGTTGGGGTGCGCGGAGCCGGAGCGGCGATGTGCGGGTCGTCGCAGCTGCCGGGGCGCGGAGGACGGGCTGCTACTTCAGGCCGGCCGTGGCGACGCCCTGGGTGAAATAGCGCTGCAGCACGAGGAAGACCAGCAGCACCGGCAGCACGATCAGGAAGGAGCCGGCCATCAGCATTCCGTTGGAGCCCGCCGACTGATTGGGGTCGGTGGCGAAGGTGGCCAGGGCCACCGGGAGGGTGTATTTGTCCGGGTCGTTGGTCGCGATCAGCGGCCAGACGAAGTTGTTCCAGGAGCCCAGGAAGGTGAGGATCGCGAGCGTCGCGAGGGCGGGCTTGACCAGCGGCATCACGATCCGCCAGAAGATGTACCACTCACCGGCGCCGTCCATCCGGGCCGCTTCCAGCAGCTCGTCGGGGATCGACTGCATGAACTGCCGCATCAGGAAGACCCCGAAGGCCCCGGCGGCGAACGGCAGCACCAGACCCGCGTACGAATCGATCAGCTGCAGTTTGCTCATCAGGACGAAGAGCGGCAGCAGCATCAGATTGCCGGGCACCATGAGCGCGCCCAGCACCAGGGCGAACAGCTGGTTCCGTCCGGCGAACCGCAGCTTGGCCAGGGCATATCCCAGCATCGAGCAGAACACCAGATTGCAGACGGTGACCAGCACCGCGACGATCAGGGAGTTGGCGAAGTGCAGCGGCAGATCGAGCCGGTCGAGCAGGCGCGCGAAGTGGTCCAGGGTCCACTCGGTGGGCAGCCACACCGGTGGGCTGGCCGCCAGCTCGCGGTCGGTCTTGAAGGCGGACAGCGCCATCCAGAGGAACGGCGCCGACATGACCAGCAGCCCGAGCGACAGCAGTGCGTACACCCCGGGCTTCTTCAGCCGCTCGGTGCGTGCGCCCCGCCCGACGGGCGCGGGGGCCTTGGGTGCGGAGGGGGCCGGGGCGGTGCTCTGCGGGGCCGCGGCGGGGGCCGGGGTGGGTGCGGCGCTCATTTCGTGTTGTCCTTCAGCAGACGGAGCTGGAGCACGGTGATGCCCATGATCACAACGAAGAGCACATACGCCATGGCGCTGGCATAGCCCATGTGGAAGAAGCTGAAGCCCTCGCGGTACATGTTCAGCGAGACGGTGAGGGTGGTGTCCGAAGGGCGGCCCTGGGTCATCACGAACGGCTCCTCGAAGACATTGAGATAGCCGATGCTGGTGATCACCGTGGCGTACAGCATCGTGGGCCGCAGCAGTGGCACGGTGATCCGGCGGAACTCCTGCCAGGCGCCCGCGCCGTCCAGCCGCGCCGCCTCCCGAACATCGGTGGGGATGGCCTGCAGGCCCGCGATGAAGAGCACCATGACCGTGCCGAGATTGCGCCATACCGCCATCGCGATCAGCGAGGGCATGGCCAGCTTCTCGGAGCCGAGGAAGTCGGGGGCGGTGAGCCCCACTTCGGAGGCCAGGCCCGCGATCAGTCCGTCGGACGGATCGAGGACGAAGCGCCAGACGACGGCGACGGCGACGATGCTGGTCACGACCGGGGCGTAGAAGCCGACCCGGAAGAAGGTGCGGGCCCGGTCGACGCCGTTGTTCAGCAGGACGGCGGCGACGAGCCCCGCACCGATGGTGAGCGGGACGCCGACGACCACGAAGTACGCAGTGTTGAAGAGGGACTTGAGGAACTTCTCGTCGCCGAACAGCTTCGTGTAGTTCTCGAAGCCGATGAACTCCGCCGAGAGGGGGTCGGTGACATTGCGCAGCCCGAAGTCGGTGAAGCTCATGAGGAGCGTCGCGATGATCGGGAAGGCCATGAAGACGGTGAACAGCACCAGGAAGGGGGTGGAGAACAGCCAGCCGGCCAGATTCTGTACACCCATGGGGCGCGGCGTGCGGCCGTTCCCCCGGCCGGCCGGGGGACGAGCCCCCGGCCCGGACTTCACCGGGGCCGCTTCCGCGGCGGGTTCGGTCGTGGCGCTCATCGCTGTTACTCCACGAGCCCTTCGATCTCGGACTGTGCCTTCTCGGCGGCGTCCTGAGGCGAGGCCTTGCCCTGGGTCACCGAGGCGATGGCGTCGTCGACCTTCGAGCTGATCTCGGTCCACTTGGGCTGCACCGGCGAGGCCTTGGACGATTCCATCTGCTCACGGAAGACCCGCAGGCCGGGGTCGTCGGCGAGCTTGCCGGAGTCCCAGGCGCTGGTGTTGGCGGGCAGATCGCTGGAGCGGGTGAACCAGTCCTTCTGGCCTTCGGTTCCGGTGAGGTACTTGACGAAGTCCTTGGCCGCGGCCTTGTGCTCGCTGTCCTTGGAGATGACCAGGCTGGAGCCGCCCGCCATGGAGACGGAGCCCTTGTCGGCGGGGATCTTCGCGACGCCCCACTTGTCCTTGAGGTCGGGGTAGCCGTCATTGATCAGCGACATGATCCAGGGGCCGGAGAAGAACATCGGCACATCGCCGGTGTTGAAGTCCTTCAGCACCTCGTAGCCGGGCGCGACGTTCTTCTTGGTCAGGCCCTTGTCGAAGTACGTGCCGTACTCCGTCAGGGCCCTGACGGAGGCGGGGCTGTTGACGACCGCCTTGCCGTCATCGGTCACGATCTCCCCGCCGGCCGAGTACAGGAAGGGATACCAGCTCTGCACGGTGTCCAGGCCGCTGCCCTGGATGTAGATGCCCCACTTCGTGCCGGCCTTGTCCTGGTAGGCGGTGGCGAGCTGCCGCAGCTCCTGCCAGGTGGCCGGCGCCTTGTCCGCCCCGGCCTTCTCCGCCAGGTCGGTGCGGTAGTAGAGGACACGGGTGTCGACGTACCACGGGACGCCGTACACGCCGCCGTTCGTCTCGCCCTGCTTCCAGGCGGCGGGGAAGAAGTCGTCCTTCTTGAAGACGGAGGTGTCGACCGGCTCCAGCACCCCGAGCTCGGCGAACTCGCCCATATAACTGCCGCCCATCTGCGCCACATCGGGCAGATTGCCGGCGGCGGCCGCGGAGACCAGCTTCTGGTGGGCGACGTCCCAGCCGACCGGCGTGACCTTGACGGTGATGTGCGGGTTCGCCTTCTGGTACACGGCGGCCACATCGGCGAGCTTCTCGCCTTCTGCGCCCATGGCCCAGACGGTGAGTGTCTGCTTCTTGTCGGCGGTGACTCCCTCACCGCCGGAGCTCCCGCACGCGGTGATTCCGAATGCCACCGCGAGTGCGGTGGCGGCAGAGGCGGTTCTGGCGGTGCGGTGCATGGACGGCTCCTCCTTGAGCTCCCCGATGTATGCGCTGCCTGTAAGCGCATACATCACTCTGCCGCTGTCACTTCGACATCCGCAAGAGGGGCCTAGGTCACACTCGTGCAACATGTGTGACATCTGCCCGAGTGGCTTCCGTGAGCCAAGCCGGGTTGTTTGCGCTTCGGGAGCAGTTGTGACGGATTCCGGCTTTGACCGGTGGGTTACTGTCGCGCTCATGTCCGCGTTCGAGCACGGCTTTCCCTTCGACCCGGCCTACGGCCGGACCCTCGATCAGCTGCTCGCCACCCCTGCGCCTGCCCCGCCGGACGGATTCGACACCTTCTGGCAGGCACGTCATGAGGCCGCCCGCCGGGTGGAGACGGCGCCTGCCGTGGGCCCGCAGGAGGAGGAGCGCGACGGCTTCCGGATCTTCGGAGTGTCCTTCACCTCCGTCGGCGGACTGCGGCTGGGTGGTTGGCTCGTCCTGCCCGCCGACGGCCCGGCCGAGCGCGGATTCGTCATCGGCCACGGCTACGGCGGGCGCCAGGAGACCGGATCCGCCGTGCCGCTCCCACTGCCCCGCTCCGCCGCGATCCTCCCGTGCGTCCGGGGAATGGGCGCCCGCAGCCGCCGGCCCGGCATCCCCGGCGACGCCGACCGGCATGTCCTGCACGGCATCGCGTCCCGCGACACCTATGTCATCGGGGACTGTGTGGCCGACCTGTGGTGTGCGGCGTCCGCGCTGCTCGAACTGGTGCCGGAGCTGATGACGCCGGGGGGAGCCCGGCTCGGCTATGCCGGGGAGAGCTTCGGCGGTGGTCTCGGCGCCCTGGCGCTGCCCTGGGACGACCGGTTCGCCTGCGGCCTGCTGACGGTCCCGACCTTCGGCCATCACCCCCTGCGGCTGACGCTCCCCTGCGCCGGGAGCGGTGAAGCCGTCCGGGCCCGGCATCACGACCACCCCGAGATCATGGACGTCCTGCCGTACTTCGACGCGGCCACGGCCGCGAGCCGGATCCGTATCCCGATGATGATCGCGCCGGCGCTGTTCGACCCGTCGGTGCCGCCGCCGGGCCAGTTCGCCGTATACAACGTGCTGACCGGCCCCCGCGAGCTGCACGTTCTGACCGCCGGCCATGTCGAGCACCCCGGGGCCGCGGCGGAGGCCAAGGGGCTGCTGGCGGCCGGACAGCGCTTCTTCGCGGAGCGACTGGCGCCGCGGCCCTGATCCGCCACGGATTACGGGACCGCTCTCAGCCGCAGCCGCAGCTCGCGCGGCGGGCCACCGAGACCGGGAGCATCAGGGAGACCGGCTCGCGGTCGCGCTCGCCGAGCCGCCGTACGAGCAGCTCCACCGCTTCCTCGCCGAGCCGCCGCATCGGCTGGCGTACGGTCGTCAGCGAGGGCCGCACCATCCGGCTCAGCGGAATCCCGTCGAAGCCCGTCACCGCGATGTCCTCGGGCACCCGGACTCCGCGGCGTTCCAGTGCGTGGAGCGCGCCGATCGCCATCTGGTCGTTGGCGAAGAGCATCGCCTGTGGCCGGCCGCCGTCCCGGTCGCCCCGCTCCAGCAGGGCTTCCGCCGTCCGCTCACCCTCGGCCTGCGTCATCATCACGGCGCGCAGATCCGGTTCGTCGGGCACCGGCAGCCCGGCCTCCTCACACGCCTCCCGGAACCCCCGGAAGCGCGCTTCGGCGTCCGGTGACTCCTTCTCGCCACCGACGAAGGCGAGTGCGCGCAGCCCGTGGTCGCGGATGAGATGGCGGGCCAGCTCCCGTTCGCCGTCGGAGTTGGCCACCTCGATATGGTCGAGATGGTCGATCTCGCGCGGCCCGGCCAGCATCACAACCGGAAGCCGTCGCGAAATCACCTCGAGGTCCTCGGTGGGCACGGTCCGCGCCAGTACGGCGAACCCGTCGACCCGTCCCGCGACGTTCGCGACCAGCGACTCGGGCCCGCCCCGCAGGGACGCGGCGATCAGCAGCGCGTAGCCGTGGCGCCGCGCGGCCCGCTCCATCCCGCGGATGATCTGGTCGGAGTAGAGCATCACCGCGGAGTCGTCGTACGCGTCGTCCGCCTCGGCTTCGGTCTCGGCGTCCGGGTCCGCGTAGTCGGGGAAGCAGAGCCCCAGCACACCGGTGGTCCTGCTGGCCAGGCCGCGGGCGTTTCCGCTGGGTACGTAGCCCAGCTCGCGGGCGGCCTCCAGCACCCGGTCACGGGTCTGGACGCGTACGGAACCGGGGTTCCGATAGACCCGCGACACCGTCGCGATGGAGACGCCTGATCGCTCGGCGACGTCGTACACCGTAGGGGCACTCACCCGACCGACCGTCCGCTTCTTCTCTGTCCGTATGCGCCGGAGCGCGTCATGAAAGCGCATTCACCCTAGGCGCGCTCTTGTCCCGGGGGCAAGGCGGGGTGCCCGTCAGCGGCGAGAACGCGCCATGAGAATAACAGGCAAACTTGCAAGGCTACCTGCCTATCTCGTACGGTGGTCCAATGCCCGAACCGTCCGACGACGACCCGACCGCGGAGCAGGTGGCCGCCGATCTCAGCGCTGTGGTCAGCAGGCTGATGCGGCGGCTGCGAACGGCCTCGCCCGACAGCCGGCTCACTCCGTCCCAGCGCTCGGTGCTGGCGCGACTGGACGTCGAGGGGCCGTCCACCACGGCCGCGCTGGCCCGCGCCGAGTACGTACGTCCCCAGTCCATGCGGCTGACCCTCGGCGCCCTGGAGGAACAGGGCTTGGTCGCGCGGACGCCCGATCCCGACGACGGCCGGCAATCCGTCGTATCGGTCACGGACCCCGGCCGCAGCACGCTCGCAGGGGTCCGCGCGGCCAAGCGGGGCTGGCTCTCCGACGCCATCGCCGCCGAGCTGGACAGCGCCGAGCGCCGCACCCTCTCCGACGCGGCCGCTTTGCTGCAGCGGCTGGTCGAGAAGTGAGCCCCGGCGGAGCGAAGGGCCCCGGCGGAGCGAAAGAAGTGAGGGAGTGACGGAGACGGAGGCAGGCGACATCGCGACCGATCCCGAAACCCACGCCCCGGGAGCCGGCACCACGGCAGTCGACGGCGCGCAGGTCTCCAAGGCGCCCGAGACCCCCGGGGCGTCCGCAACCCCAGGGGCGTCCGAGACCTCCGAGGCGCCTGCCGACGGGATATCCGCCGGACCGGGCCGCGCGGGATTCCGGGCCCGCCTCACCGCGCCCCTGCTCCTCGGCTCCCTGCTGAACCCGCTCAACACCACCATGATCTCCACCGCCCTGGTGGCGATCGGGCACACCTTCGGGATCGGCGCCGCCGACACCGCGTGGCTCATCTCCGTCCTCTATCTCGCGAGCGCCGTCGCACAGCCCGTCCTCGGCAAGCTCGCCGACGCGCTCGGCCCACGCCGCGTCTTCCTCGCGGGCCTTGTCGTCGTCTTCGCGTCCGGCCTGGTCGGCGCGGTGGCTCCGTCCTTCGGCTGGCTCATCGTCTCCCGCCTGCTGCTCGGCATCGGCACCTCCGCGGCCTATCCCGCCGCGATGTCCGTCCTGCGCGACGAGGGCCGGCGGGTCGGCCGTCCGGCACCCCGTCCCGTGCTGGCCCGGCTGTCCTTCGCCGCGCTCGGCAGCGCGGCCGTCGGCCCCACGCTCGGCGGACTGCTGGTGACCCTGGTCGGCTGGCGCGGCATCTTCGCCGTCAATCTGCCCCTCGCGCTGATCGCGTTCGTCGCCGCGCTGATCTGGATCCCGGTGGACCCGCCCCGCGAGAGCGCCACCACCGGCGGTTCCCTGCGCCTCGCCCTGGATCCGCTCGGCATAGGGCTGTTCTCCACCGCCCTGACCGTCCTTGTCTTCTTCCTGCTGGACCTCGCCCACCCGATGTGGTGGCTGCTCGCGCCCTTCGCCGTGCTGACGGCCGCGCTCGTGTGGTGGCAGCTGCGCAGGCCGCAGCCCTTCATCGATCTGCGGATGCTCGCGGACAACGGTCCGCTCGCCCGCACCTATCTGCGCCACGGCGTCAGCTATCTGCTGATCTACTGCGTGATGTACGGCTACACCCAGTGGCTGGAGGAGGGCCGCGGCTTCTCCGCCGCGGACACCGGACTGCTGATGCTGCCGATGTCGGTGGCCGCGCTGGTCTGCTCGCTGCTCGGGGCCCGTACGAAGGGCATACGCGGCCCGCTCGCCCTCGCGTCCGTGCTGCTCACCGCCGGCGCCGGGCTCCTGCTCTTCGTCGGCGGCAGCACCCCGCTCGCCGTACTGCTGCTCGCCGGCGCGTGCTTCGGCATCCCGCAGGGGCTGATCGGTACGAGCAACCAGGCCGCCGTCCAGGCGCATGCCCCGCTCGACAGCATCGGCTCCGCCGCCGGGCTCCAGCGCACCGCGCAGTACATAGGAGCCATCGCCGCGTCCAGCCTGATCGCCCTCGCCTACGGCTCACGGGCCGGCGACAGCGGGCTGCACCTCATGGCCGGTGCCTCCGCCGTCCTCGGGGTGCTGCTGATCATCCTGACCGTCACCGACCGGGCACTGCGGGCCCGTTCCTGACCCCACCCTGACCCCACAGACCCTGACCCCATAGACCCCGACCCCACAGACCCAGACCCCACAGGGAGCACCACCATGACCGCCACCACCCTGGATCCCCGGACCGCCCTCGTTGTCGTCGACCTCCAGAAGGGAGTCGTCGGCCTGCCCGTCGTCCATTCGGCCGAGGCGGTCGTGGCGCGCTCCGCCGAACTCGCCGGGGCCTTCCGCGCCAAGGGCCTGCCGGTCGTGCTCGTACGGGTCACCGGCGGCGCCCCCGGCCGCAACGAGCGCCCCGCGGGCGGCGGCGGCACACCGCCTGCCGACTGGGCCGACCTGGCGCCCGGTCTCGGGCAGCAGGACAGCGACCTCGTGGTCACCAAGCAGGTGTGGGGCGCCTTTTACGGCACCGACCTGGACCTTCAGCTGCGCCGACGGGGCATCACGCAGGTCGTGGTGACGGGCATCGCCACCAGCGTCGGCGTCGAATCCACCGCCCGCGCCGCCCATGAACGCGGATACAACGTCACCGTCGTCACCGACGCGGTGACCGACATGGACGAGGGCGCGCACCGCAACGCCATCGAGAAGATCTTCCCCAAGCTCGGCGAGACCGGCACCACCGACGCGATCGTGAAGCTGCTCGGCTGAACGGACGGCACGACAGGAGAAAGAGAAGGGGGCTCGCACCCAGGTGCGAGCCCCCTTTCGCGTCACTCCCCGCCGAGCCCCCTTCGCGTCACTCCCCGCGGCGCCGGATCTTATTGCCCAGCCACACCAGCGGGTCGTACTTCCGGTCCACCGCCCGTTCCTTCAGCGGAATCAGGGCGTTGTCCGTGATCTTGATGTGCTCGGGGCACACCTCCGTACAGCATTTGGTGATGTTGCAGTAGCCGAGTCCATGCTCGTCCTGGGCCGTCTTCTTCCGGTCGAGACCCGACTCCCCGGCCGCGTCCAGCGGATGCATGTCCAGTTCGGCCACCCGCATCAGGAAGCGGGGTCCGGCGAACGCGGTCTTGTTCTCCTCGTGGTCGCGCACCACATGGCAGGTGTCCTGGCACAGGAAGCACTCGATGCACTTACGGAACTCCTGCGAGCGGTCCACATCCACCTGCTGCATCCGGTACTCACCGGCGGCCACGCCGGGCGGCGGTACGAACGACGCCACCTCCCGTGCCTTCGTGTAGTTGAAGGACACATCCGTCACCAGATCGCGGATCACCGGGAAGGCGCGCAGCGGCGTGACCGTGATCGTTTCCTCGCGCGAGAAGACGGACATCCGGGTCATGCACAGCAGCCGCGGCCGCCCGTTGATCTCCGCGCTGCACGAGCCGCACTTGCCCGCCTTGCAGTTCCAGCGCACCGCCAGGTCCGCCGCCTGGGTCGCCTGGAGCCGGTGGATGATGTCGAGGACGACCTCCCCGTCATTCACCTCGACGGCGAAGTCCTTCAGCTCACCGCCGTCCGCATCGCCCCGCCAGACCTTGAATTTCGCTTCGTATGTCGTCGACGCACTCGGACTCGGGCTCACTCGTGAAGCTCCTCTTCGGCGAGGTACTTGACCAGCTCTTCCTTGTCGAACAGGGCGAGCAGGTCGGGGCGGATGGGCTCGGTCGTCCGGCGCGTCAGCGTGATCTGGCCGCGTTCGGGGTCGGTGGCCGCCGGCGCGTCCGTGGGATCGGTGAGCTCACAGAGCAGATTCACCCGGCGCCAGTCGAGGTCCATGCCGGGCCAGTCCTCGCGGGTGTGGCCGCCACGGCTCTCCGTACGCTCCAGGGCCGCCCGTGCGACACACTCGCTGACCAGCAGCATGTTCCGCAGATCGAGCGCGAGGTGCCAGCCGGGGTTGAACTGCCGGTGCCCCTCGACCCCGGCCCGCCTGGCCCGTACGCGCAGCTCGGCCAGTTTCTTTAGGGCCTGCTCCATCTCGGCCTCGCGCCGGATGATGCCGACCAGGTCGTTCATCGTCTGCTGGAGTTCCTGGTGGAGGGTGTACGGATTCTCCGCGGGCCCGCCGGGCTTCTCATCGCCCTCCGGCCCGCCGGCCGCCGGGCCCTCCGCGCTGAACGGGCGGAGCGCCTCGGCCGCCGCCACGTCGATCTGGGCCTCGTCGACCTCCGGCCGTGCGCCCGGCCCGGTCGCGTACGCGGCGGCGTGCAGCCCCGCCCGCCGTCCGAAGACCAGCAGGTCGGACAGGGAGTTCCCGCCGAGCCGGTTGGAGCCGTGCATGCCGCCCGCCACCTCGCCCGCCGCGTACAGACCGGGGACGCCCGGCGCCGCGGCGGTCTCCGAGTCGACGGCGATCCCGCCCATCACGTAGTGGCAGGTCGGGCCGACCTCCATCGCTTCCGCCGTGATGTCGACATCCGCCAGCTCCTTGAACTGGTGGTACATCGAGGGCAGCCGGCGCCGGATGACCTCTGCGGACATCCGGGTCGAGACATCGAGGAAGACCCCGCCGTGCGGCGAGCCGCGGCCCGCCTTGACCTCGGAGTTGATGGCGCGGGCCACCTCGTCGCGCGGGAGCAGCTCGGGCGGGCGCCGGTTGTGGTCCGGGTCCTCGTACCAGCGGTCGCCCTCCTCCTCCGACTCCGCGTACTTCTCCTTGAAGACGTCCGGGATGTAGTCGAACATGAACCGCTTGCCCTCGGAATTGCGCAGCACCCCGCCGTCGCCGCGCACCGATTCGGTGACGAGAATGCCCTTCACCGAGGGTGGCCAGACCATCCCGGTCGGATGGAACTGCACGAATTCCATGTTCAGCAGGGGAGCTCCCGCGAGCAGCGCCAGCGCGTGCCCGTCGCCGGTGTACTCCCAGGAGTTCGA
Source organism: Streptomyces sp. NPDC042201 (assembly GCF_055582185.1). Classification (NCBI taxonomy): domain Bacteria; kingdom Bacillati; phylum Actinomycetota; class Actinomycetes; order Kitasatosporales; family Streptomycetaceae; genus Streptomyces; species Streptomyces sp. NPDC042201. The sequence continues at coordinate 88,426 of NZ_JBVJDS010000002.1, forward strand.
CGTCACCTTGAAGGACTTCCCGATACCGCCCGTGGCGAGCACGACCGACGGGGCCTCCAGCACGAAGAAGCGCCCGGACTCCCGCTCGTAGCAGAAGGTGCCCGCGACCCGGTCTCCGTCCTTCAGGACCCGGGTCACCGTGCACTCCTGGTAGACCTTCAGCCGGGCCTCGTAGTCGCCGAACTCCTTGAAGTCCTCCTGCTGCAACGAGACGATCTTCTGCTGGAGGGTGCGGATCAGCTCCAGTCCCGTCCGGTCGCCGACATGGGCGAGACGGGGGTACTCATGCCCGCCGAAGTTGCGCTGGGAGATCCTGCCGTCGGCCGTACGGTCGAAGAGCGCGCCCCAGGTCTCCAGCTCCCAGACCCGGTCCGGCGCCTCCTGCGCGTGCAGCTCCGCCATCCTCCACTGGTTGAGGAACTTCCCGCCGCGCAGGGTGTCCCGGAAGTGCACCTTCCAGTTGTCGCCGGAGTTCACGTTGCCCATGGAGGCGGCGATTCCGCCCTCGGCCATCACGGTGTGGGCCTTGCCGAAGAGGGATTTGCAGATGACGGCGGTACGGGCGCCCCGCTCGCGCGCCTCGATGGCGGCCCGCAGCCCCGCACCCCCCGCACCCACCACCACGACGTCCCACTGACGGCGTTCGAGTTGCGTCATGTCTGAGGGTCTCCCTAGAAGAAGCGCGGATCGTCGAAGACTCCGGTGGCGAGCAGGTATACATAGAAGTCGGAGACGGCAACGCTGATCAACGAGGCCCAGGCCAGTTGCATATGGCGGTTGTTCAGCTTGCCGACCCAGCCCCACAGGCGGTAGCGCACCGGGTGCTTGGAGAAGTGCCGCAGCCGGCCGCCGATGACATGCCGGCAGGAGTGGCAGGAGAGGGTGTACGCCCAGATCAGCCCGATGTTGACGAGGAAGATCAGCGAGCCGAGGCCCATATGGCCCCAGGCGTACTCCTCGTCGCGGAACGCGAGCACGGTGTCGTACGTGAGGATGCCGGCGACCGGTACGGCGGCGTAGAAGAAGTACCGGTGGATGTTCTGCAGGATCAGCGGGAAGCGGGTCTCGCCGGTGTACTTCGTGTGCGGCTCGGCGACGGCGCAGGCGGGCGGCGACGCCCAGAATCCCCGGTAGTACGCCTTGCGGTAGTAGTAGCAGGTCAGCCGGAAGCCCAGCGGGAAGATCAGGATCAGCAGCGCGGGGGACAGGCCCCACCAGCTGCCGAAGATCTCCCAGTTGGGGCCGCTCCGCATCGGCGCGCAGTTCTCCGCCAGACACGGCGAGTAGAACGGGGAGACATACGGCGCCGCGTAGTAGTCGGAGTTCGCGAACGCGCGCCAGGTCGAATAGACGATGAAGGCGAGCAGTCCGGCGGCGGTCACGGCAGGCGCCAGCCACCAGCGGTCCGTCCGCAGATGACGGGGCGCGATGGCGGCGCGCGAGGCGCCGTGCACGCCCGTACTGCTATGCGTTCCTGTATGGACAGGTGGAGGTTCGGTACCGGTGGCCAACGCGTTCTCCTAGGGACTAGGGCGCTCGCCGGTCGCGTACTCCCAGGCCCTCGTCGTCCGAGTCCGTCCACAGCGCGCTGTCGTACGGGGTGTCGGGGATGGTGACCAGGTCGTCGGCGCGGCCGGCCGACTGGGGTCGGACGTCGTTCTCGCGCTGCAGCGCCAGACTTTGTTCCAACCGTCCGACCGTGCGGACCAGGTCGTCGAGGCAGCGCCTGACAGCTGTCAAATCGTCCTGCAGGGACATGAGTTGACCTCACTTCCACAGTCGCGAACGGCATGGTGGGATCTCTGAGGGCTACCCCTCTGAGGACTCTGCACGCGCCTGAGAGTGTTGCGCGTCACATCCCCGCCTGTGAAGGCGTATACACCTAGTTTTTGAGGGCTCGGTTCACCTCCGGGGCGCTTTGTGCCCCTGTCGACGGTCGATCGTGCTCGGCCCCTCGTTCCTCGGGGCCTGTGCGCGTTCTCCCTTTCGACAGCGGCGCGCCCCTTCGGCTCACTCGCCCCTTTTTTGGGGCTCGGTTCGCCTCCGGGGCGCTTTATGTCGATGTCGACGGTCGACCGTGCTCGATTCGCTCGTACCTCGCGAACCTCCGCGCGCTCTCCCTTTCGACACCGACGCGCCCCTTCGGCTCACTCGCCGGGGGTGGGGGGAGTCGGGGGCGTTGGGCCGGTTGGGTGGGGTTTGTGGGGGGTGTCGTCGTGTCTGCGGCGTCCCTCCGGTCCCTTCCCTTTCAGTGAGTGGGCAATAGGTGTGATCATCTCAAAATCCACAAACAGGACGAAGAGGTAAAAGCCATGTCCCACGTCGGCGCCCCACGCGGGAGGACATGCTCCCGAACGCTCCGCTCCGTCGCCCTCCTCACCACCGGTGTGCTCGCCCTGCCCACGCTGTCCGCGTGCACATCGGACGACGGGAACGGGGCCGCGTCCGCGGCCCCGGACATCGCACCGGCCGGACGGGACGGGGTCGACCAGGGCGGCACCCTGCGCTGGGCGATCGACACCATGCCCACCACGCTCAATGCCTTCCAGGCCGATGCCGACGCGTCCACCAACCGGGTCGCCAGTGCCGTACTGCCCTCTCTCTTCACCCTCGACCAGCGCGGCCGCCCGCAGCGCAACCCGGACTATCTGGAGTCCGCGGACGTCGTCGAGCGCGAGCCCAAGCAGGTCGTCCTCTACAAGCTCAACCAGCAGGCGGTATGGAGCGACGGCCGGGAGATCGGGGCGCCGGACTTCGCGGCCCAGTGGCGAGCGTTGCGCGGCAAGGACTCCGCGTACTGGACGGCGCGCAACGCCGGCTACGAGCGGATCGAGAAGATCGAGCGCGGGGCCAACAACCTGGAGGTGAGGGTCACCTTCAACAAGCCCTACGCGGACTGGAGGTCTCTCTTCAGTCCCCTCTATCCCAAGGACGTGACCGCCAAGCCCAACTCCTTCAACGACGCGGCCAGGACCACCCTGAAGACCACGGCGGGGCCCTTCCGTGTCAAGAAGTCGGACCGCAAGGCCCGGGAGATCACCCTCGCCCGCAATCCCCGCTGGTGGGGCGAGCCCGCCAAGCTCAACGCGCTCGTCCTGAGCGCGGTGCCCCGGAGCAAGCGGGCCGCCGCCCTCGCGGCGGGCAAGCTCGATCTCGCGGAGATCGACAGGAGCGTGGCGGAACGTATCGCCCTGGCGACCAGGGACGACGGAACCGGCGGGCAGCCGCTCACGCACGGCCCCGGCACCCAGATCACCGCCGCCTCCGCGCTCCGGTCCTGGGCGCTGGCCCACGGCTCCGACGACGAGAAGGCCGAGGAGGCGCAGAACGCCCGCCAGCAGACCGTCGCGGCCGTCAAGAGGTACGCGAACGAGCAGAAGGCGCTGCGCGGCTACGAGGTCCGCAAGTCGCTGGAGCCCGCCTACACGCAGCTCGCGCTGAACGGCCAGTCGGGACCGCTCGCCGATGAGCGGGTACGGCGCGCGGTGGCCCGCGCGCTCGACCGCCAGGAGCTGGCGGACACCGTACTCAAGCCGCTCGGACTGCCGGCGAAGCCGCTCGGCAACCATCTGGCACTGATCGGACAGCAGGCGTACGAGGACAACAGCGACGCGCTCGGCAAGTCGGACACGCATGAGGCCCAGGCGCTGCTGACGGACGCGGGCTGGATTCCCGGCGGAGGGGTCAAGAAGCCCACCAAGGCCGGCAGCGAGGGCAAGAAGGCCCCGACCGAGGACGACGAGGACGAGAGCGGTTCGGAGGACGAGAAGTCCAACGGCAAGACGTCCGGCGTGCAGCGGTCCGGCGCGCAGAACAGGGAGGACTGGGAGAACGACATTCCCTCCGACGAGGGCTCGTACATCGTCGGCGACGACAAGTCCGGAGAGGCGGCCCCGCGCCCCGAGACCGCCATCCACATCCTCGCGCCCGCCCGCGCCGCCGCTTTCCAGGGCACCACGCTGCTCCGCCAGGCCGCGGCCCTGGACGACTCCGACGCCACGCGGAAGGCGGTGCGGGCGGCCCAGGAGCCCCAGGAGAAGAAGCAGGGCGGCATGGCCGGTGCCTATGCCCCGCGCGGTACGGCCGCTCCGCGCGGTACGGCCTCCCCCGCACCGCTCACCGGTCCGGTCGGCAAGGCCGGCAAGCCCCTCAACCTCCGCTTCGTGCTGCCCTCCGGCGAGGGCTCCGAGTCGCTGCGCGCCGTCGGCGAGCGGATCTCGCGGATGCTGGACCGCATCGGCATCCGTACGACGGTCACCAAGGTCGCCGACGACAGCTACTTCAAGGACCACATCGCCTCGGGCGACTACGACCTCGCCCTCTACTCCTGGCCGGCCTCCGCCTACCCGGCGACCGACGGCCGGCCGATCTTCGCCAAGCCCGTGCCGGCCAGTGACGGCTCGCTGCAGGTGGAACAGAACTACACCCGCGTCGGTACGGACCACATCGACCAGCTCTTCGACCGGGCGGCCGGCGAGCTGGACGACAAGGCGGCCCATGATCTGCTGAAGCAGGCCGATGCCCGTATCTGGGCCGCGGCCGGTTCCATCCCCCTCTATCAGCGTCCGCAGCTGGTGGCCGCCAAGCCCGGCGTGGTGAACGCGGGAGCCTTCGGTTTCGCCGCCCCCCGCTACCAGGACATCGGCTTCAAGAAGGACAGCGCCGCCGGCAAGAAGAAGTAGCAGGTCAGCGCCTTACGCAACTGCTCAGAAACCCGCTCGGAACGCTTGCCCGCCGGTCTCCCCGGCGGGCAAGCCCATGTCCGCCCTCGATTCGGCGGGCTCCCCCTCCCGCAGCGCTCCCACCAGCGCCCCGGCGCACGATCCGGGTGCCTCCGCCGCACCGTGGACCGGTGCCCCGGATCGGGCCGGGAAGCCCGCGACGCCTGGGCCCCGTACCATGGGACGAGCCGTGGCGTGTCCGCCCGGCGGGCGTACGAGGAAAAGACGCCGCATCCCACGATCGAGAGAAGCGCCAGCCAGCATGCCCACGCGCCACGACATCCGTAACGTCGCCATCGTCGCCCACGTCGACCATGGCAAGACCACTCTGGTCGACGCCATGCTGAAGCAGGCCGGCGCTTTCGCCGCGCACGCCGCCGAGCACCTCGACGACCGGATGATGGACTCGAACGACCTGGAGCGTGAGAAGGGCATCACGATCCTGGCCAAGAACACCGCCGTCAAGTACCACCCCAAGACGGGTGGCGACCCCATCACGATCAACATCATCGACACCCCCGGCCACGCCGACTTCGGCGGTGAGGTCGAGCGGGGCCTGTCGATGGTCGACGCGGTCGTGCTGCTCGTCGACGCCTCCGAGGGCCCGCTCCCGCAGACTCGCTTCGTGCTCCGCAAGGCGCTCTCGGCGAAGATGCCGGTCATCCTCTGTATCAACAAGACGGACCGTCCCGACTCCCGGATCGCGGAGGTCGTCGACGAGACGTACGACCTCTTCCTGGATCTGGATGCGACCGAGGAGCAGATCGAGTTCCCGATCGTCTACGCCTGCGCGCGGGACGGCATCGCCTCGCTGACCAAGCCGGAGGACGGCACGGTTCCGCCGGACAGCCAGAGCCTGGAGCCGTTCTTCAACACGATCCTGGCGCATGTCCCGGCTCCGGAGTTCGACGAGTCCGCGCCGCTCCAGGCCCATGTCACCAACCTGGACGCCGACAACTTCCTCGGCCGTATCGCGCTCTGCCGCGTCGAGCAGGGTGAGCTGAAGAAGGGCCAGACCGTCACGTGGATCAAGCGTGACGGCACGATGTCCAACGTCCGCATCACCGAGCTGATGATGACCGAGGCGCTCACCCGCAAGGCCGCCGAGAAGGCGGGACCGGGGGACATCTGCGCCATCGCCGGTATCCCGGACATCATGATCGGCGAGACCCTGGCCGACCCCGAGAACCCGATCGCGCTTCCGCTGATCACGGTCGACGAGCCCGCGATCTCGATGACCATCGGTACGAACACCTCGCCGCTCGTCGGCAAGGGCGGCAAGGGCCACAAGGTCACCGCCCGCCAGGTCAAGGACCGGCTCGACCGTGAGCTGGTCGGTAACGTCTCGCTGCGCGTCCTGGACACCGAGCGTCCCGACGCCTGGGAGGTCCAGGGCCGTGGCGAGCTGGCGCTGGCCATCCTCGTCGAGCAGATGCGCCGGGAAGGCTTCGAGCTGACCGTCGGCAAGCCCGAGGTGGTCACCAAGCAGGTCGACGGCAAGACGCACGAGCCGATCGAGCGCATGACGATCGACTGCCCCGAGGAGCACCTCGGCGCCATCACCCAGCTGATGGCGACCCGCAAGGGCCGTATGGAGACGATGACGAACCACGGCTCGGGCTGGATCCGCATGGAGTGGATCGTCCCCTCCCGCGGCCTCATCGGCTTCCGTACGGAGTTCCTCACGCAGACGCGCGGCACGGGCATCGCGCACTCGATCTTCGAGGGCCACGAGCCGTGGTTCGGCGATCTGCGTACCCGTAACAACGGCTCGCTGGTGGCGGACCGCTCGGGCTCGGTGACGCCGTTCGCGATGGTCAACCTCCAGGAGCGCGGTGTCATCTTCACCGAGGCCGGCACCGAGGTCTACGAGGGCATGATCGTCGGTGAGAACTCGCGCGCCGACGACATGGACGTGAACATCACCAAGGAGAAGAAGCTCACCAACATGCGTGCCGCGTCCGCGGACACCACGGAGAACGTGGTGCCGGCCAGGAAGCTGTCGCTGGAGCAGTCCCTGGAGTTCTGCCGCGACGACGAGTGCATCGAGGTGACCCCGGAGACGGTCCGTATCCGCAAGGTCGTCCTGGACCAGAAGCTGCGCGGCCGCGCCGCCTCCCGCGCCAAGCACGGCTGACACACCCTCCGGCAGTACAGCTGACATCACGTCACCCGACGGCCCGGCCCACCGCGAAAATGGCGGTGGGCCGGGCCGTTCGTCAAGGGATTTTCCGCGCCCGGGTGTCCGGATATCGACCGTCGCTCTCCGGAACATGTGTTAACGGTCCGTTTCGCGGGTGTCTGTCTGTGCTCAGTTTGTCCGGATTTCGGGCTGTGAGGGTACTTCGATGTTGTCAAACCGAGACGCTTTAAGTGTGGTTTACGGCCGGGCCGTACTTAATAGTTGGCTCCATTGAGCTCGGGTCAATGGGTCATGCGCTGTGGGGAGCGCCGGCTCACGAGCACACTCAGGGTATCTGTCGAGCCCGCTGCCAGGGGTGTCAGCGCGCGTAGACAAGCCCTTCTTGTTTGTGACTAGTGGACACATGAGGAGGAACCCATGCGCGGTGCCAAGAGCGCCAAGTGGGTAGTCGGCGCGATAGTCGTGGCTCTGGCAGCGACGGCCTGTGGCGGCGGCGGAGATGACAGCAGCGAATCGGCTTCGAAGGAGAAGGGCAAGCCCGCGGGCTATGTCTCCATCGACGTCGGCGAGCCGCAGAAGCCGCTGATCCCGGCCGACACTAACGAGTCGCTCGGTAGCTACGTGATCCAGTCGCTGTTCACCCAGCTGCTGGACTTCGACGCGCAGGGCAAGATCGTCTACACGAACGCCGAGTCGGTGAAGTCGGACGACTCCAAGACCTGGACGGTCAAGCTCAAGCAGGGCTGGAAGTTCCACGACGGCACCCCCGTCACGGCGGACTCGTACGTCAAGGCGTGGAACTGGTACGCCAACATCAAGAACAACCAGCAGAACGCCTTCTGGTTCTCCGACATCGCCGGCTACGGCGATGTCCACCCGGAGAAGGGCGACCCGAAGTCCGACGCGATGTCGGGCCTGAAGGTCGTCGACGACACCACCTTCACCATCGAGCTCACCGCTCCGGTGCCGTACTTCGAGTACAAGCTCGGCTACGCGACCTTCGCGCCGCTGCCGGAGGTGTTCTACAAGGACACCAAGGCGTTCGGCCAGAAGCCGGTCGGCAACGGTCCCTACATCTTCGAGAAGTGGGACCACAAGAAGCTCATCCAGGTCAAGGCCAACCCTGACTACCAGGGCCCGAACAAGGCCCAGAACAAGGGTGTCCTCTTCAAGAACTACGCGACCATCGAGGCCGCGTACCAGGACCTCCTGTCCGGCAACCTGGACATGATCCGCCAGGTCGGCCCGAAGGACCTGCCGAAGTACAAGCAGGACCTCGGCGACCGCGCGATCGACCAGCCGTACGCGGCCATCCAGAGCCTCGTGCCGACCTTCTACTCGAAGACCTTCAAGGACATCGACCCGAAGGTCATCCAGGGTCTGTCGATGGCGATCGACCGTGACACGATCACCAAGACCGTCCTCAACGGCACCCGCAAGCCCGCCACCAGCTTCACGCCCCCCGGTGTGGCCGGTAACCAGGACCTGGGCACGGACGTCTTCTCGTTCGACCCGGCGAAGGCCAAGGCGCTCGTGACCGAGGGCGGCGGTGTTCCGGACAACAAGATCTGGATCCAGTACAACGCCGACGGCGGCCACAAGGAGTGGGTGACCGCGGTCTGCGAGTCGATCCGCAACGCCACGGGCGTGGACTGTGTCCCGGACGCCAAGCCCGACTTCCAGACGGACCTGGAAGCGCGCGACAACGACCAGGTCAAGTCGATGTACCGCGGTGGCTGGGTGGCCGACTACCCGCTGAACGTCAACTTCATGCGGGAGCTGTACGGCACCACCGCTGAGGCGAACAACGGCCGGTTCTCCAACAAGGAGGTCGACGCCGCGTTCAAGAAGGGCGACAACGCCGCCTCCCTGGACGAGTCGATCAAGGCCTACCAGGAGGCCGAGAAGCTGCTTCTGACCAAGATGCCGGCGATCCCGCTGTGGGAGTACAAGACCAACGGCGGCTACTCCAAGGCTGTGGACAACGTGACGGTCGACTTCCACGGTGACTACAACATCACCGAAGTCACGGTCGCCAAGTAGTCAGCCCGAGGGCCATCCCCCCGCTCGGCCATCAGCCGCCCGTGAAACGGCGGTAGGCCCCGGGGCCGCTCCCTGAGTCAAGGGAGCGGCCCCGGGGCTGCAGTTATCCATTCGGAGGCAAACATGGGGCGTTATGTCGCGCGGCGACTGCTCCAGATGATCCCGGTCTTCCTCGGGTCAACCTTGCTGGTCTTCTCCATGATGTACGCCCTGCCCGGTGACCCCGTGCGCGCGCTCGCCGGAGAGCAGACAGTCGATCCCACCCAGATCGCGGCCATGAAGAAGGACCTCGGTCTCGACCTGCCGCTCTGGCACCAGTACTGGAACTATCTTGTCGGCTTGTTCCAGGGTGACTTCGGCACCCAGATCGCCAGCGGCAGACCCGTCGCCGACATCATCTCGGAGGCATTCCCGATCACGGTCAGACTGACCCTGTTCGCCTTCACCTTCACCGTGCTCGTCGGCATTTCCATGGGCGTCTTCGCCGGACTGAAGGCCGACAAGCTCCGGGACCGCGGACTGCTGGTCCTGACGCTTCTGCTGATCTCCGTTCCTTCCTTCGTACTGGGCTTCCTCGGCCAGTACTTCTTCGCCTTCCAGCTCGGCTGGGTAGACCCGAACGTGAGCGCGGAAGCGAACTGGAACGAGCTGTTCCTGCCGGCTGTCGTACTCGGCTCGCTGTCGCTGGCCTACGTGGCCCGCCTCACCCGTACGTCGGTCGCGGAGAACCTGCGCGCCGACTACATGCGTACCGCCGTGGCCAAGGGGCTGCCGCGCCGCCGCATCATCGGGGTGCACCTGATGCGCAACTCCATGATTCCGGTGGTGACGTTCCTCGGCACCGACCTCGGCGCCCTGCTGGGCGGCGCGGTCGTCACCGAAGGCATCTTCAACGTCAAGGGTGTCGGCTGGAACGTCTTCGACGCGCTGAAGCACCGCGAGGGTGCCACGGTCGTGGGCATCGTGACCCTGATCGTGGTCGTCTATCTCGTCGCCAGTCTGCTCGTCGACCTGCTCTACGCGGTCCTGGACCCGAGGATCCGTTATGCCTGAGGCACTCAAGGACACCGTCACCGAGCCCGGCATGGGCGAGCCGATCGCGGCTCCGGCCATCCAGCCCGCGGACGGCAAGGTGGGCAAGCCCCGCAGCCTCTGGTCGGATGCCTGGCACGACCTGCGGCGCAACCCGCTGTTCGTCGTCTCAGCGCTGCTGATCGTCTTCCTGCTGACCATGGCGGTCTTCCCGGGGCTGTTCACCGGCGCCGACCCGCGCTACGCGGACCTCGCCCATCACTATCTGCAGAAGCCCAGGTGGGGCAACTTCTTCGCGGAGGACTGGTTCGGCTACGACATCCAGGGCCGGTCGATCTACGCGCGTGTCGTCTACGGCGCCCGTGCCTCGATCACCGTCGCGCTGGTGGTCACCCTGCTGGTCACGGTGCTCGGCACCATCGTCGGAATGCTCGCCGGCTACTTCGGCGGCTGGATCGACTCCCTGCTGTCCCGGGTCACCGACATCTTCTTCGGCGTCCCCTTCATCCTCGGCGCGATGGTCGTCCTGACCTCGTTCGAGGAGCGTCACGTCTGGGTCGTGATCCTGGCCCTGGCCTTCCTGGGCTGGACCCAGATCGCCCGTGTCGCCCGCGGCTCGGTGCTCACCATCAAGCAGGCCGACTACGTGATGGCGGCCAAGGCGCTCGGCGCCTCGACCACCCGCATCCTGCTCCGGCACATCATGCCCAACGCGATTGCCCCGGTGATCGTGGTGGCGACCATCGCTCTCGGCGGTTACATCTCGGCCGAGGCCACGCTGTCCTTCCTGGGCATCGGCCTCGCGGAGCCGACCGTCTCGTGGGGCGTCGACATCTCGTCGGGCCAGGAGCAGCTGCGCAACGCCGCGTTCGTCCTGATCATCCCGTCGGTCATGGTGTCGATCACTGTCCTGGCGTTCATCATGCTCGGCGATGCGGTACGCAACGCCCTCGACCCGAAACTGCGCTGAGGGAGGCGTACATGACCATCATCGACAAGACGGCGGACGTTTCTTCTCCCCGCGGTTCGGATGCGAGCGGCACTCCGCTGCTCGAGGTCCGTGACCTGCACGTGGAGTTCCACACCCGTGACGGTGTGGCCAAGGCGGTCAACGGAGTCAACTACAGCGTCAGCGCCGGCGAGACCCTCGCCGTGCTCGGCGAGTCCGGCTCCGGCAAGTCCGTGACCGCGCAGGCGATCATGGGCATCCTGGACATGCCGCCGGGGAGCATTCCCCGGGGAGAGATCCTCTTCCGCGGCCAGGACATGCTCAAGATGGGCAACGAGGAGCGGCGGCTCATCCGCGGCCAGAAGATCGCGATGATCTTCCAGGACGCGCTGTCCTCGCTCAACCCGGTGCTCTCCGTCGGCTACCAGCTCGGCGAGATGTTCCGCGTGCACCAGGGCCTCTCCAAGAAGGATGCCAAGGCCAAGGCCATCGAGCTGATGGACCGTGTGCGCATCCCGGCGGCGAAGGAGCGGATCGGCGACTATCCGCATCAGTTCTCCGGCGGTATGCGCCAGCGCATCATGATCGCCATGGCGCTCGCCCTGGAGCCCGATCTGATCATCGCGGACGAGCCGACCACCGCGCTGGACGTGACCGTCCAGGCGCAGGTCATGGACCTGCTGGCGGAGCTGCAGCGCGAGTACAACATGGGCCTGATCCTGATCACCCACGACCTCGGCGTGGTCGCCGACGTCGCGGACAAGATCGCGGTCATGTACGCGGGCCGGATCGTGGAGACCGCCCCCGTGCACGAGCTCTACAAGCGGCCCGCGCACCCGTACACCCGCGGCCTGCTCGACTCGATCCCGCGCCTGGACCAGAAGGGCCAGGAGCTCTACGCGATCAAGGGCCTGCCGCCCAACCTCACGCGGATTCCGGCCGGTTGTGCCTTCAACCCGCGCTGCCCCTCGGCGCAGGACATCTGCCGTACGGACATCCCGGCACTGCTTCCCGTCACCGAGCGGGACGGCGGCGAGCTGCCGGGCCGCGGAAGCGCGTGCCACTTCTGGAAGGAGACGATCCATGGCTGAGTTGAACAAGAGTGACGACTCCATGGACGCCACCCCGAACGTCACCGAGGTCGAGACGGCCGACGCCGTCACGGTCGAGGACTCTGTCGCCGCCATCGAGGCGCCCGCGCAGCGGGGCGAGCCGATCCTTCAGGTGCGCAACCTGGTCAAGCACTTCCCGCTGACCCAGGGCATCCTGTTCAAGAAGCAGATCGGCGCGGTCAAGGCCGTGGACGGGATCTCGTTCGACCTCTACCAGGGCGAGACCCTGGGCATCGTCGGTGAGTCCGGCTGTGGCAAGTCCACCGTCGCCAGGCTGCTGATGACGCTGGAGACGGCGACCGCGGGCGAGGTCTTCTTCAAGGGCCAGGACATCACCAGGCTCTCCGGGCGCGCGCTGAAGGCGGTGCGCAGGAATATCCAGATGGTGTTCCAGGACCCGTACACCTCGCTCAACCCCCGTATGACGGTGGGTGACATCATCGGGGAGCCCTTCGACATCCACCCCGAGGTGGCGCCCAAGGGCGACCGCCGCCGCAAGGTGCAGGAACTGCTCGATGTCGTGGGTCTCAACCCGGAGTACATCAACCGGTATCCGCACCAGTTCTCCGGCGGTCAGCGCCAGCGCATCGGCATCGCCCGCGGTCTGGCCCTCAACCCCGAGATCATCATCTGCGACGAGCCGGTCTCGGCCCTGGACGTCTCGGTCCAGGCCCAGGTCATCAACCTGATGGAGAAGCTCCAGGACGAGTTCAACCTCTCCTACATCTTCATCGCGCACGACCTGTCGATCGTCCGGCACATCTCCGACCGGGTCGGGGTGATGTACCTCGGCAAGATGGCCGAGATCGGTACGGACACCCAGATCTACGACCACCCGACGCACCCCTACACCCAGGCGCTGCTGTCGGCGGTCCCGGTGCCCGACCCGGAGGCCCGCGAGGGCCGCGACCGGATCATCCTCAGCGGGGACGTCCCGTCGCCGGCGAACCCGCCGTCCGGCTGCCGGTTCCGTACCCGCTGCTGGAAGGCGCAGGACAAGTGCGCCACGGAGGTCCCGCTGCTGGCCATCCCCGAGCCCTTCAAGGGCTCGGACGGCCCGGTCGCCCACGAGTCGGCGTGCCACTTCGCCGAGGAGCGGGACGTCGTCCACGCGGTGTGACCCTTGCCGTGCGAGACACGCGTACGAGCACAGAGCGGCGGCAAAAAAACACACCCCCCTCGCCCCCCCCCCCCCCCCCCCCCCCCCACCCCCCCCCCCCCCCCCCCCCCCCCCCCCCCCCCCCCCCCCCCCCG